>NZ_NAHZ01000016.1:0-112379 GCF_002196785.1 Desulfosporosinus sp. FKA
TTTCATTCTCCTCCCAGATATCCTTTCTCTATGTAATTGCTACTGACTGAGAAAGGATATCTTTTTATTGTGAGGGGGTCAATATTCAATGAAAGAGTGGGGTCAGGTTTCAGTATAAATCAATACCTTACAGAACTGGTTAGTCAGTTTAACCACGAAACTGATGACGGCCACAATATGAAACATTATTCTAATTTGTTGGAAACTGCTATCGAAGAACTAATTGGCAAGAAGCAAGAGATTGGTGTATCAAGTCTGTTCAGTCGTGGCGGAACAACCCTTCAGAAATCATTGTTTGATGGAATTGAAGATTTTGAATTAGTGACATTTCTAGTTTTGAGATAAAGGGAGTGGTTAAAATGGAGCTTTATAAGAAATTGAATATTCCTATTGATTGTAAAATTGATAAGACAATTTTTAAGAAGCTCTTTTATGAGAACGCTTCATTATCTTCATCGGATAAAGAACTGTTTACAGATGTTATTGATAAAGTTACTTGGCAATACTGCCTTAACTTAGAAAAGCTCAATGTTCCAAGCTACAAAGATGATGAGCGAGAGTATCTTGAAATTGAAATAATTGAAGTTGCTTTGTTAGCAGAAAAAAGCCTACGCCGTATTGCTGAGATTATCATGCGGACAATTCCGTACCCGATGTTGCTGTTTTTTCGATATGATAAAAAATATCAAATATGGGTAGCCCACCAAAAATTTAGCCTTGCTGACAGTTCCAAAATTACTTTAGAAGAGTTTACACAAACTGACTGGATTGATGAGTCGAGCACCCTTTGGGATAATCTAAACTTAAAGAATATGCGACACAGTAATTATTTTGCAATGTATTCCGATATGGTGGATGCAATCTATGTATTTAATGCTAAGAGACTTGCAGGTCAAGATAAAGAAATTTCAGGTCAGGAAGCTAAAGAACTATTAGAGCAAATTGCAGTGATAGATAGTCAAATTGCTTCAATGCGAGCAAGTTTGAAGAAGGAAACGCTGTTTAACCGAAAAATGGAATTTAATATCAGAATCAAGAACTTGGAGAAAAAGAAACAGGAAATGATTGGGAATAATTAATGTTAATGTATTGAATTAACTAGCTTCTAAATAACTAATGTATAAGGAGTATTACGATGACTGAATTAAATGGTAAAACCCCTGATGTTGCCTTTGAAAATATTAAGAAGCTCAAGTCTATTTTCCCTGATGTATTTTCGGAAGGAAAGATTAATTTTGACAAACTGAAACAAGTTCTTGGAGAATATTTGGATGATGAAAAAGAAAGATACAATTTTAGCTGGAATGGTAAAGGTAAGGCACTGAGATTATCACAAACTCCTTCTATGGGTACACTGCGTCCTTGTAAAGAAGAAAGCAAGGATTGGGATACGACCCAGAATCTTTACATAGAAGGCGACAACCTTGAAGTATTAAAACTTCTTCAGAAAACCTACTATAACAAAATAAAAATGATATATATTGACCCCCCATATAACACTGGAGGAGATTTTGTATATACCGACAATTTTACAGACAGTATCGAGAATTATAAAAAGATTACTGGTCAAAAAGATGAAAGTGGTAATTATATAACAACCAATAGCGAGTCAAATGGAAGGTATCATACAAATTGGCTTAATATGATGTACCCACGTATAAGACTCGCAAGAAACTTACTTACTGATAACGGGGTAATATTCATTAGCATCGATGATAATGAAGTGGATAATCTTAAGAAAATTTGTAATGAGGTGTTTGGAGAAGATAATTTTCTGGCATGCATATCAAATATTAATAATCCAAAAGGACGTTCCGATGATAAATACTTTGCTACTGCTCATGAATATATACTCGTGTATAAAAAATATGATACACGCATTGGTGGATTTGAACCAGAAGAAAATGTTCTGAAAAGATATAATAAGGTAGACAATAATGGTAAAAAGTACCGCCATATTGATTTGAGAAAAACGGGAGATAGTGATAAAAGAGAAGATAGACCTAAAATGTTTTACTATTTCATGTTTAACGAGAATACTGGTGACTTCTATCCAACTTATGATGAAGATGCCCCCGAAGGATATATTAAGATTTTCCCAACGAGAGATGATGGGAGCTATGGTAGATGGAGATTAGGTATTGAAACGGCCAAGGAAAGAATAGAATATCTAACTCCTAACTACATGGCAATAAAGAACAAATGGACAATAGTAGAAAAAGATTATTTGTCAGATGATTTAAAAGTAAAGCCCACTACTGTGTGGAATTTTAAGGATGTTAATAGTGAGCGGGGAACAGAACAATTTATTGATTTAAATTTTGATAAAACAGTTTTTCCAAGACCCAAACCATTAGGTACAATCAATAGAATACTAAAAATATCAACAAAAGATGATGATATAGTTCTTGATTTTTTCTCAGGTTCAGCCTCTACCGCTCATGCGATAATGCAACTAAATAACGAAGATTTTGGTAAGCGTAGGTTTATCATGGTACAGTTACCAGAACTTGTTGATGAAAAAGATGAAGCTTATAAAGCAGGATATAAAAACATTTGTGAAATAGGCAAAGAACGCATCCGCCGTGCTGGTGATAAACTCAAAGGGGAAGCGGGGTTGATGGCAGATGAACTGGATATAGGGTTTAAAGTTTTTAAATTAGATTATTCCAATCTTAAAAAGTGGAACCCTGATTATGATAATCTAGAACTTTCACTTCTGGATATAGTTAGTAATTATGTGGACGACCGTACAGAAGAAGATGTGGTCTATGAAATTATGCTCAAGATGGGACTCGACCTCACATATCCTATTGAAGAAACAACAATCGCTGGCAAAAAGATTTATTCTATTGGCTTCGGTGCATTAATGATATGCTTGGACGATGATATCACAACCGATGTCGCAAATGGTATGGTCATAATAAAAAATGAAGTACAGCCTGAAACATGGAAGGTCGTATTCAAAGATAATGGGTTTGCAAGCGATAGCGTTAAAACAAATGTCAAAGAAATTTTAAAATGTGCAGGTCTTGAGGAAGACGCATTTACAACGGTGTAAAGGAGGAATAGCTATAATATGAAACTGCAATTTGATGCCAACTTACAATATCAAGAGCAAGCTATTGCCTCTGTTGTTAACCTTTTTCATGGACAAACACCAAAACAGGCAAACTTTACCGTTTCAGAATATGCGGGTCAGATGGGATGGTTTGAATCAGAACATGGTATTGGAAATAAGCTTGAATTGGATGAAGAAGATATATTGCTTAATCTTCAAGAAGTTCAGCTTCGTAATGGCCTTGCTCAGACTAAGTCACTTTCAAAAGGAAAGTATGACTTCGATATTGAAATGGAAACAGGTACAGGTAAAACCTATGTTTATTTAAGAAGTATCCTTGAGTTAAACAAGGCTTATGGCTTTTCGAAATTTATTATTGTTGTACCGAGCATCGCAATTAAAGAAGGTGTTTATAAATCATTACAAATTACCAAGGAGCACTTTTCCACTCTTTATGACAATACTGTATATGACTATTTCGTATATGATAGTAGCAAACTGGAACAGGTTCGTAGTTTTGCCGTAAATGGCCATATTTCCATTATGGTTATTAACATTGATGCATTTCGTAAAAGTTTCGATAACCCTGAACTGGAAAATAAGGCAAATATTATTCATCGTAGCAATGATAAACTGAATGGTATGAAGCCCATTGAGCTGATTAAAGAAACAAATCCTATCGTTATTATTGATGAACCTCAGTCGGTCGATACAACTCCTAAGTCCAAGGAAGCTATTGCTTCCCTAAATCCCCTTTGTACACTCCGCTATTCTGCAACTCATGTGGACAAGCACAATCTTATCTATAAGCTGGACGCAGTGGATAGTTTTGATATGGAGTTGGTAAAGCAAATTGAGGTTGCAAGCTTTGCATCCATCGATAATCACAATAACCCATATATGCTTCTTAAGTCGGTTGATAACAAGAAATCGCCAATTAGGGCTAAGGTTGAAATTGATGTCAATAACAAAGGTAAAGTAACAAGAAAGACTGTAACCGTAAAGCAGGGTGATGACCTTTCAGAAAAATTATCAGGTTATCGTGAAATATATGAAGGATATATTGTGGATGAAATCTACTGTGAAAAAGGTAATGAATATGTCAGCTTTACAAGCAAGCCTGAAGTTCTTCGTATGGGTGAAGCTGTAGGCGATATTGATGACCTTGCCATTAAAGAACAACAGATAAGAAAGACGATTGAAGAACACTTAAACAAGGAACTCATATTGAACCCCAAAGGTATTAAAGTGCTGAGTCTTTTCTTCATTGACCGTGTAGCCAATTATCGTTACTACGACAAGGATGGAAAGCCTCAAAAGGGCATTTACGCTCAATTGTTCGAGAAAAACTATCGTGAGCTTATTCAGCGTCCGAAATACCATAATTTATTTAAAGATATTGATGTTGAAACCGTTGTAGAGGATGTTCATAATGGCTATTTCTCAGCAGATAAAAAAGGTGTATTAAAAGACACGAATGGAACGACGGCCGCAGATGAGGATGCTTATAACCTTATTATGAAAGACAAGGAGAGTTTACTCTCCTTCGACACAAAACTTCGTTTTATTTTTTCGCATTCTGCTCTCCGTGAAGGTTGGGATAACCCGAATGTATTCCAAATTTGTACGCTTAACGAAACTAGAAGCGAAGTCAAAAAGCGTCAGGAAATTGGTCGAGGGCTTCGACTTTGTGTTAATCAAGATGGTGAACGCCAGCATGGATTTACCATAAATACACTTACCGTCATGGCAAATGAAAGCTATGATGAATTTGCGACTAAATTACAAAAAGAATATGAATCTGAAGAGGGTATTCGTTTTGGTGTGTTGGAAACACATACCTTTGCTAATATCTCTGTGAAGCAATCAGATGGCACATACAATTATCTTGGCATAGAGAAGTCAGAGCTTATTTACAAGGCATTTGAACGTAAGGGATATATAGATGATAAGGGACAAGTTCAGGATAGCCTTAAAAAGGCTTTGAAGGAAAATACTATAGAAGTCCCTACTGAAGTTGCCAACAGCAAGTCTGCCATTATTGCACTTTGCAAGAAAATTAGTGGTAATCTCAATATCAAGCCTGCGAATGATAAAAGAACAATTTCGCTTAATAAGAATGTTTATATCAGTCCCGACTTTAAGGAACTCTGGGAGCGTATCAAATTTAAAACGACATATGCCGTTGATTTCGACAGCGATGCTCTTATTGAGAAATGTTGTGATGAAATGATACGAACTCTTAATATAGCTTCTGCTAAGCTTATTTATTCTAAAGCTAAGGTTTGTGTAACCGCAGGTGGAGTTGATGCTATAGAAACTGCACATATAACTGTGATGGCTTCAGGAATTAAAGAAACCCTTCCTGATATCATCACATATTTACAGAACAAAACAAATCTTACTAGAAAGACTATTGTTGAAATTCTTATCAAGAGCAAAACTCTTGACCTATTCAAGAAGAATCCTCAACGCTATATGGAAGATATAGCAAGGATTATAACGTCCAACATGAGATTGATGATTATAGATGGAATCAAATATACTAAACTTGGAGATACCGAATTTTATGCTCAGGAGTTATTTGATACAAAGGAATTAACGGGTTATCTAGAACGCAACATGTTTCCGTCCGAAAAGTCAGTTTATGAGTGTGTTGTTTACGATAGTGATAATGAAGAAAGGTTTGCACGTAGTTTAGAAGCGAACGATAATGTAAAGCTTTATGCTAAATTACCCGATTGGTTTAAGATTCCTACACCCCTCGGCTCATATAATCCAGATTGGGCAGTTTTAATTGAGGTTGAAGGAGAAAAGAAGTTATACTTCGTGATTGAAACTAAGGCAAATATTTTATTCGAATCGCTTCGCCCAACAGAAAGTGCAAAAATTGCATGTGGGCATAAACATTTTGAAGCACTAGGAGAGTCTATAGTTTTTGATGAGACTGACGACCTTAAAAAGTTTATGGAAAAGTATGCTTAAAATATTTATATATTAGTTTCAACATGTGATTTAGATTTAATTAAGAAACCAATTACTAAAGCACTACATCAAGAAACGCGTTACAGAGAAACTTCGGTCTCTTAACGCGTTTTTCTTATTAATTGCGTTTCAATAACTACTGCTTTTTGATACTGCAGAAAAGAACGGAGTATTTTATTCCGTTCTTGTTAATGGTTATTTTTTCCATAATATCTAGTATTGCGCATATTACTGGTTTATAATAAATAGTGACTTATAATCTACATTCAATTAAAGAAATCTTTCAGACTTATATTTAATGCTTTTGTTATTTTTTCTAGATTAACAATCGAGATGTTTCTTCTCCCATTCTCCACGCTATTAATATATGTTCTGTCAAGATTAGAACAGTGTGCTAATTCTTCCTGTGTCAAATTACGGATTTTTCTAAGTGTTTTAACTTTTTCTCCAACTACAACTCTAATATCCAATATCATCACTCCGATAATTTAGTCTATTCGGAATGATGACTATATATCAACGGACTATAAGTCACATAAATCCATATCGACTTTAATTATAAATTATTTTTAGTATTGGAGGGTTTATCATGCCAACAATATCAATTTCTTCACATTGTGGAGGTGTCGGAAGAACTACAACAGTAGCAAATATTTCACCAGTTTTCGCAAGTCTGGGATATAAGGTGCTGGCAATAGATTTTTCTAGTCAACCAAATTTAAAAAATCATGTAGGCACTTTGGTGAATTTTCGTAGCGATAAAACTATTGATAATGTTTTGAGAAAAGAATTAAATATTGAAAAAGCTATCGTTAGTACAAGGTTTGGATTTGACTTTTTAGGATGCTCATGGTATCTCAATTCAAACAAATATATTAATTATCATAATGAAGCTAGCAATATACTTAAAGAAGCTCTTGAATCAATAAAAGAGTATTATGACTATATTTTTATTGACCTTCCAGCTCGCCCGACTTTCATTGATGATTGTGGCTTGGCCGCATCAGACTTTGTTTTAATACCTATAAATAGTAGTTGTACATCAAAAATTGGACTAGAAAGTGCAGTGAACTCTGTATATACACTTAATAAGAAGTTTAGTTCCAATATAACAATTTTGGGTTCGTTTGTTTCAAAAAAACCCTTGACTAAACTAGATAAAGAATTACTTAGGAATTCTGTCGAGTATGCTATTGATAAAAAAATTGAAGTTCTTGAACCTTACATAAATAAGTCTGTAATCTTTGAAGAGGAGGGTCTATACGGAGTACCAACTACTGTTCTCAACAAAAACCATAAAGTAGCCAAAGAGTATATGGATTTAGCTTTGAATATTAATAGACGTCTAAAGACCTAATAACTTACTCATTGTTGCTATAAGCTAAATATACAAAATCAGCAGATACTATAAATCTGCCGATTTTGTTCTGTAACCAATAGATTATTTTTGCCGACTCCCGTCTAGCGTCTTTACCAACATTGGTTAATCGAAATTTTTGATACTCCTGTATTACGACCATCATTCTTTTAAGGTGTATTACCCATTATTAACTAAAATATTTGAAGAAATTTCTTATTTGCTCTTTACTTAGTGACTTATTAATTAAAGATGATATAGCTTTATTTCTAATCTGGCCCCTTGCTTTCGGTATTCTCGAAATATTCTCCAATATTTTAGGATTAAGCGTAATTAACCAATTTAAATCAAACTTTTTCTTATAATCAAATTCATTAATATCTATTAATAAATCAAATATATTACAATATCCTTTGAATAATTTGCATTTGCCTGTTTCTAAAATTTTTTGAGAAAATAGTAAGTTCGAGACATTCAATAGTTTTGATTCTAAAGGGTCTGGAAAAGCCTTTATTGATTGATTTTTTTTATTTATCTCTTGCTCAATTACCTCCCATATTTTTTCTTCAAATATTGAATTAGGTAATATAATATCATTTATACACGATGTAATATAGATATTGAAATCAAAATCATTATTTAATTCATAATTTATCAAATCGGATATTTCCCTTTTCTGGTTTGCATTAACGGCTTTATATATTGGAATTAACATCTTTATGATAAGTGTATATTTACGCGAATGATGAGAGCAGTTTTTAATATTATTTATAAAATTGCTGAATAATTTGTCATCTTTAATAATGTTTATTTTAATTTTCAGGTTCCGCAATAATAAATCAATGTAATTTTCCTGCGTTAAAGATTCTAACTCAAATCCACTCTCAGAATTATTAAAATTAAAATCAAGAGTTTTTTTAATAAACATGCTTACTAAATGCCTAATTGCAATATCAAAAGTATACTTTAAGTTATTACTGCTCAATTTAATCTGGTTATATATAAAATAATTAATATAAGAATAAGTCTTACTGTTTATTGGTCTAGTAAGTAGTATTTCACTTAAAGCTGGAATTACATTTTTTATTTCATTTTCCTTTAAATCTAAATGGGCTATAAAAATTAAATAAGTGTTTAAAAATTCTCTCAAATAAGTATTATATTCTAGGTCTTTATAACTAGCTGTAATATTTCTTAAAATTTCTATTATATTAATTTCCTTATCGTACCGAATATGGTTTATATCAAACTCCCTAATATACTCCAATAATACTTCTGGCTTAATAAATGTTATTATAATATTAATATCGATTAAATCAAACTGATGTTCCTCTATATTAAAGCCAATACCTTGGAAAAAACTATCATTCTGGGGGTCTGGTTTATTTTCTGTGTATGTGCTTAATAATGAGTAAATATAATTCTTAAAATAATCTTCAATTTCTCTATAGTGTGTTATGGCCAGATAGTTCGTATGGGTAAGAAGCCAAAATTCTTTAGCTTCTTGAATAAATTTATTTACCGATGTTGAATTAGGATTTCCAGCAAATAAAGTCTGCGTATCCTTTGTTGCTTGTTCTCTAAGTTCTTTCGCTTTGTTCAGTCGCTCAAATATAAAATTGTTATCAAACTTTAATGATTGCATATTACCTATGCTTTGTCTTTCCTTTTTAGATAATGCGGAATATACTATATCCATATTTAAAGTTGAACTTTCATATTCTTTTATTAACATTTCTAGCTCTTCAATGAATACTGTTTCGCCTAAATTATTTGGGATAAAAGGATAAAGAGAATTATTTTTTACTCTTTTTAGGATTTTAATTATATTGCTTTTATTATATTCGCTAATATAACAAGCTAAGTAATCCCTGTCTTTATATGAATCTCGCGATATTTCTTTCAACATTTTAAAAGCTGTCATATATCTTCCAGTAAGATAATTACAATAAAACTTAAACAAACTATTAAAATATTTATTATTATGGATATTATATGTTTTAAAATTTTGCTGTGCAATTAAATTCAGATTTCGATAATCCATTCTGAGAACATTAATTAAGATTTCATTTTCCTCTTTATAAGTTTTCCTAAATGTATATGACAGTTCTTCAGTAATATTCTTTTCTAGAGGTAAACTGAATAGCGATATTTTATTTATGTTACCTTTCAAGAACGTCTTTGATATATATTCGAACATTTCTTTTTGAATTATATCTTTTTTCTCCTTTTCTTTCAAAGAACAATCAATATCTTTAAGTTTTTGAACGAATTCTTTGACTTTATTTCCACTAATCTGAAAAGTTCCATCATAATTGCTACTAATATAATCACATTCCAATCTGCTAAATAAATCATTAGACTGAATAAAATTTAAGTCTTTAAATATCTGCATCTTTTTGTAGTATAATTCTAAAACTTCAGTTGGTTCATCATTACAATTTTGTAAATAACTTAATATTTTCGTAAGGTTTTTACCGTGAGTACTTCTAATCCCGCAACCATCAGCTTCATAATCAGATGGAATTGACTTTATATCAATTATATTAAATCCCATATTGTAATAATAATTTTCTTCATACTGATTTTTCGAATTATCACTTGAGTTTATTATATAGCCCTTTTGAAAGTGCATACCTAAAATATCTTTAACACTATTAATAATGAGTTTCAAATCATAGTCCCCTAAAGAATAACCCACAAAGAGTACAGTATGATTTACAAATAAAGATTTAATAAAAGTTTCTATGAGTCTAAAGTTTTTTTCGTATGATAAATAATCTTCTTCTTTTAATACGATATTCTTTTTTTCTAAATCTCCATGCATCTTTATCAACAATTTCCCATTAGGCGTATATGGCAAATCTTTATCTTCAGAAACAACATCATATAGAAGCCCTTGCTTCTCCATTTCTTGTTCTAATAAATTATCATAATTTGTTGTAATAATATGTTGAGGAGATAATCTGAAAATCAACTCATGTATTTTATTAGGTTCGTAGTTTTTGTTGAATACTTTAAAAATAATATCGTAATAGTCTTTAAATCCTCGCATGTTAAAATAATATTGAGGAATTTTCAAATATTCATCAGATGATATTTTATGGCTTTTATCCATTTCTAAAGCATCTCGATATTCCTCTATAAGTTTTTTCCAATCAGGTAATCCAGAATTTGCCGAAACCCCTGCCCCGACAAATATAACTAATTTATTATTATCGATAGCTTCGCTTATTTTTCTTAGATTTTCATTCATTCTATCCCTCTTATCTGTAATTCAATAATGTAAAATTATTCCTCAATAATTATACCACTTAGACTATAATTCATCCTAGATAATTATTCTAACTTTTCTAGCTCACCGAGAAACAGCTTTATCACACGAACGGAGTATTTATTATTTCGATTTCGAATGTCTGGCTTTTACGAGTTTACTTCCAGCATTTTCTCCAGTAAAAGCAAATGAAGCCTTCATAGATACGCTTATAGAAACTTAATTCCCCAAATAAAAAATCAGCAGATACTATAAATCTGCTGATTTTAAGCCTAAAACCTATATTATCTTTTCTTTTCAGCTAATAAAACTTAATCTCTTATTGATTAGATTTATAATATAATAACCGACTCCAAATATTTGAGAAATATCATCTAAGCATTTCCTTGAATTCATCTTCTGAGATAATTGTTAATCCTAGAACTTTTGCTTTTTCCAGTTTAGAGCCTGCGTTTTCACCTACGATTAGATAATCCAATTTTTTTGATATTCCTGTAATACGGCCGCCATTCTTTTCTATAAGAGCCTCAGCTTCTTTTCTTCCTATAGTAGAAAGTGTACCTGTAATACAGAAGGATTTCCCATCTAATGCATTCTTTGTATTAAAATCTGTATGTACTTCCATGTTTACTCCAGATTCAATTAAGTCATTAATAATTGCTTCATTTATAGGATTTGCAAAGAAATTAACAATAGACTTTGCTGTAATTTCTCCAACATCTTGAACAGTTGTCAGCTCTTCAACGGTTGCTTTTGAAAGTACTCGAATACTGGAATAATGTCTCATAATCTCTTTAGCTGTAGATTTACCAACATTATTGATTCCTAAACCTGTAAGTAACTTCACAGGGTCATTAGCCTTGGAACTTTCGATTGCCTGAAGAATTTTATCAGTATTTTTATCTTTTCCGATAAGACCCTTTTCTACCAATTCATTACGATACTCTTTTAAATGGTAGATATCAGCATAGTTATGAAGATAACCTTTATCGACTAATGTCTGGACATATGTTTCTCCTAAAGCCTTAATATCCATAGCATTCCTGCTAGTAAAAAATGAAATTGAACGTACCAACGTAGCAGGGCAAGAAGGATTTACACACTTAGTATCGGACATACCTTCTTCTCGAACTACTGCTTGTTTGCATACTGGGCATTCGTCTGGAATCTTATAGACTATCTTAGGCGGTTTTACCACTTCTTTTAATGCAGGGATGATTTCTCCAGATTTATAAATCAAATATGAACCACCTATACCTACCTGTTTTTCATCAATGAAATCTTGGTTGTGAAGTGTTACTCTTTGTACGGTAGTCCCACATAATCTAACAGGCTTTAAAACACCAGTAACAGTAATCTTACCAGTGCGTCCAACAGCAACATCAACACCAATAAGCTCCGTCTCTTTTTCCTCTGGAGGATACTTGTAAGCTATATGACCTGGAGAATACTTACTTCCTGCGGGAAAATCTGCTCTGTAAACCGTCTGTTCCAGTTTCACTACAGCTCCATCAATATCATAATCAAGAAAGCCTCTAGATTCACCGATATTTACGATTTCCTTTATGACTTCATCTTCTGTGGAACAAAGTTTGTGATATACAACCTTTACGCCCTTAGAAGCCAATAAATCTAAGCCTTTTGTATGATTAGCCGTGAAATCATCTGAACCGTCCTGTACGTTGAATACAAACATTTTTAGGCGACGTTCTTTAGTTATATCAGGGTCTAACTGTCTTAACGTTCCCACCGATAGGTTTCTTGGATTGGCCGCAAGCGGCTTACCAAGTTTCTCTTGCTTTTCGTTATATCTTTCAAAATCATCATGGCTCATATAAACTTCGCCTCTGATTTCAAGATATCCTGGAACATCGATTTCCTGTAAAATATCTGGAATAACAATGCTGTTCAGGGTAACATCTTCACCTACAAAGCCATCTCCACGTGTTTCAGCAAGCGTCAGCTTGCCATTCTCATAACGAAGTGTCATTGATAATCCATCAATCTTACGTTCAACAGCGAATAGAGCATCTGGATGTACCTTTTTGACTTTTCTTACCCATTCAAGGACTTCTTCATAAGTGAACACATCCTGTATAGATAGCATCGGCACTCTGTGAGTAACAGTCACTCCAGCTTGACGCTTAACTTTACCGCCAACCTTCTTTGTAGGTGTATCAGCCACAATCCATTCTGGATGTTCGGCTTCAATCTCCTTAAGTTCCTTGTTCAACATATCAAATTCATAGTCTGAAATATCAGAACCATTTTCTTCGTGATATTGCTTATTATATTTTGTAACAAGAGTCACTAATTCGTAATATCTTTCAATCGTTTTTAGCATAGTATACTTTCTCCATTTCTCTATTTTAAACAAAAGTCACCATTAATAAGGTATATATTTTGTTTATTTTGTTTACTACCACCTAGTATTAAACAAAAGTCTCTAATACCCTTATTCTCTATATTATCTCAACAATAACACAGCTCATGACTTTTGTTTAAGAAAGTATACTTATTACCGCCATGATCTTCAATAACTTTTTCAATCTCCCGTCGGTCCCAGCGTTCTAAAGAACCCGTGACAACGATACTTTTGCCGGCAAAAATTTGCGGTTTTGATGCCATTTCAGCCGTCATGTCAACTCCGGCCCGGCTCAATTTTTCAATAAAGAGCTTTGTACTCTCCAAACTAAAAAAATAAACGAGGTTTTCTGCCATAGTCGGACCGATGTCAGGGATTTCTTGTAATTCCTCCAAAGACGCATGCATAAGCTGCTCCATTGACCCGAATCTCTGAGCCAGAACTTTGCCTGCCTTTTCTCCCGTATGACGAATTCCCAGGGCGAAAAGCAAAGGTCCCAAGCCCCTGGTCTTGCTTTCCTGAATGGCCTTTAAGAGGTTTTCGGCCGATTTCTTGCCCATCCGCTCAAGCAGGATGAGCTCTTCGAAGGTTAAGGAATATAGATCTGCCGCATCGGATATCAGATTGGCATCGAGCAGCTGTTGAATCACCGCAGGCCCCAGACCATCGATGGCCATGGCATCACGAGAGACGAAGTGAATAATTCCCTCCCGTTGCCTTGCCGGACAGGTGATACTTTGACAGCGATAGGCTACTTCACCTTCATCTTGGCGGACAGGGCTCTGACATTCCGGACAATAGTCCGGCATGGCAAAGATCCTTTCTTCTCCCGTTCGTTTCTCCGGCAGCATCCTTACGACTTCAGGGATAACATCACCGGCCTTTTGCAGCAGAACATGATCACCGATGCGAATATCTTTCTGGCGAATGTTGTCGAGATTATGAAGAGTCGCCCGGCTTACCGTAGAACCAGCAACTAAAACAGGTCTCAGGACTGCCGTAGGCGTTAAAACTCCCGTTCGGCCGACACGAATGAGAATATCTTCGACCACCGTTTCTACTTGTTCCGCAGGAAATTTATAAGCAATTGCCCAACGGGGACTTTTGGCCGTAAAGCCCAATTCTTGTTGAACGGCAAAGTCATTCACTTTAATAACAAGTCCATCGATATCATAAGAGAACCCGTGACGTTCCGAGGACATTTTTTCACAATAAGCAATAACTTCTTCGATGGTCTGAAAAATTTTATATTCCGGATTAACAACAAACCCTTGTTCTTTTAAAAACGCAAGGACTTCCCTTTGGTTATGTAAGCCCAGCTCATTTGCTCCTAACACCTGATAGGCAAAATAGTCCAGCTTCCGCTGAGCCGTTATTTTGGAGTTTAATTGGCGCAGAGATCCAGCAGCAGCATTACGGGGATTAGCGAACGTTGACAGCCCTTCCTCCTCCCGTTCCTGATTCAGACGGGCAAAAGAGGCCTTAGGCATATATCCTTCTCCCCGGACGCTTAGCCCTGGCACCTCGTCCTTTAAGCGCAAGGGGATAGATTTAACCGTCTTAACATTGGCGGTAATATCCTCACCCACTTCACCATCACCGCGAGTTGCCCCCACCGCCAGCAGACCGTTCTCGTAGGTAAGAGCAACAGTTAAACCATCAATCTTAAGTTCCACCACATAGTCAACAGACGATGTCACTTGACGCACCCTGCGGTCAAACTCCCTCAGGTCTTCTGCGGAAAAGGCATTATCTAAACTAAGGAGAGGTTCCAAATGACGTACTTTAGAGTACTCTTTGGCAACCTCTCCCCCGACTCGTATAGTTGGAGAATCGGGAGTAACCCAGTCCGGATGTTTCGCTTCTAGGCTCAGCAATTCGCGCATGAGGGCATCATAGTCCGCATCAGTCATGGTGGGTTGATCCAGCAGGTAGTACTGCTTATTCGCAGCCTCTATCTCTTCCCTCAGCCATCTCATACGCTCGAATTCATCCTGCACCAAAATTTCCTCCCGTCTCCTTATGTTGCTTTATATTTATCCTATTTTTAAGGCCCCCACTTCTATAAGTGGGGGTAGGTCCTTCGTAAACTTCAGGTGGGGTAGAGTCCCCATCTGAAGCCCCGAAGTTCAGCTTTAGCTGAACGAGTTCACTAGTTTGCTGAAAAATAAGTTGTCATTGGCGGAACAACTTGTTTTTTACGGGACAGAACACCAGGAAGCTCAACGCTGCCATTCACGAGTTCTTTACCGAAAGCTTTAGCGACTTCTTCCGGCTTATCCCCTTTAACGATCAATTCGGTATAGTCACTTAAAATATCAGTAACCATTAAGCAGATATAACGCAGGCCTTGAGCAACACGATAGTCTTCAAGTCCTTTATTTAAGTTTGCCCGCACGTCTTCAAATCCATCCATACCCATCAAGCTGACTTGACCGACACCAATCTTGTTGGATCCCATGGTGAAGGCTTTAAAGTCTTCTTCAATCATGCTTTGCGGGGTACGCTCAGCGATATTGGAACCGGCTTTGAACATTTCAACACCAAAAGTTTTAGGATCAACGCCGGCAATAGCTGCCAGTTCAGCAGCAATAACTTTATCCGACTCAGTGCAGGTCGGGGATTTAAAAATAACCGTATCGGAAAGAATCGCAGACAGTAAGATACCAGCGATAGCTTTTTCAGGCACTAAACCTTTTTCCTTGAAAGCTTGAGCAACAATGGAGCAGGTGGAGCCAACAGGTTCGATCCGTACATAAAGAGGCTCAGCGGTTTGGAATCCGCCAACTTTGTGGTGGTCAACGATTTGTACAAGCTGAGCTTGATCTGCACCTGCAACAGCTTGACCATATTCATTGTGGTCTACAAGGATAAGTTTTTGTTTAGCTTCAACAGACCCTAAAACTTCAGGAACTGCAACTCCATAATAGTTGAGAACAAACTCGGTCTCTTTATTGATTTTACCTGCTGTAGCAGGAACACAATTTTCAGCGCCGGTAAGTTCTTTTAAACGAGCTAAAGCAATTGCAGAGCAAACTGAATCTGTATCTGGGTTTTTATGACCAACAATATAAATCTTATCCATTATAACACCTAAACCTTTCTCTTTAAAATTTCAAATGCATTTAGAGCTTCGTTAGTTTGGCATATTCCGCCAGGAGTTTTCTAATTCCAATTCCACCGTCAAATACAATTGTCAATTCTGCTTGATTTCCTTCACCCTTGATTGAGACAATAATTCCTCGTCCGAATTTTGCATGCTCAACCTTTTCTCCTACGTGATGAGCCTCACCTCCTTTAATGACGACCGGGCTGCCAAAATCTTTCTCCCAGGTGCCGGACCCCAGAGGGGTTCTTCGATCCGGCTTGCCCTCCTGTCTCTGAAACGCTTTGGGTGAAGTATTTGAACGCAGTTTAGGCGGATCGAGTGGATCGATATCCGTCATTAGTTCTGACGGAATCTCCTCTAAAAACCGCGAAGGTGGATTATATTGGGTTTTGCCATAAAGCATACGCATCTCTGAATTACACAAGTAAAGTTTTTCACGTGCCCGTGTGATAGCTACATAACAGAGTCTCCTCTCTTCCTCCAATTCAGAGGGATCAAGAAAGGACCGGCCGCTGGGAAAAATCCCCTCTTCCATACCGACGACGAAAACGACAGGATATTCCAGGCCTTTGGCACTGTGCATCGTCATTAAGGCAATGGATTCTTCTGTTGGATCCAGCTCATCAATATCCGCAACCAAAGACACTTGTTCTAAAAAGCCGCTGACTCCGCCGAGGCTCTGCTCCGCTTCTCCGTCGGCCTCAGCTTGAACAGCCTTCTCATCAAACTCCGTCGTAACCGACAGAAACTCCAACAAGTTTTCCAAACGGGCCTCGGCCTCCGGTGAATTATCTGCTTCAAGAATGCCTTGGTAGCCAGTCTTGTTCAAAATTTCCTTAACTAAATCAGTCACCGTGGCATTTTGGGAAAACTCAACTAACCCTTGCATTAAATGGGCAAATGCCAGTAAGGGTTTCTTAGCCCGAGCCGTTAATTCCGGAATATAATCTGCTTCCAGAATCGCGTCAAGAACGGGCATTCCTTGTTCAGTGGCATATTCTAAAATTTTCTCCAAGGTACTTTCTCCTAAGCCCCGTTTGGGAACATTAAGTACCCGGGCAAAGCTGACTTGGTCTGAAGGGTTATAGATAACCCTTAGATAGGCCAGCATATCTTTAATCTCTAAGCGCTGATAAAATTTCAAGCCTGAAAAAATCCGGTAGGGCAAAGCCGCTTTCATCAGCTGTTCTTCCAAGATCCGAGATTGAGCATTCGTACGGTAAAGAATTGTAAAATCACTGTAGGGACGACCTTCCAGTTCATGCAAACGCTGAATCCGTTCCACCACATATCTTGCTTCATCCCGTTCATCATTGCTGACATAACAAACGATAGGCTGCCCTTCCGAATTCTCTGTCCAGAGAGATTTTTCCTTACGTCCTTCATTATTCCTGACAACAGCATTAGCAGCATCAAGAATTTTTTGAGTAGACCGATAATTCTGTTCGAGCTTAATGACTTTAGCTTCGGGATAATCCCGCTCAAAATCAAGGATATTTTGAATATCAGCCCCGCGCCATCGGTAAACGGACTGGTCATCATCCCCTACCACACAGAGATTGCGATAGCGACTGGCCAGCAGCTTTACCAGCACATATTGGGCATGATTTGTATCCTGATATTCATCAACCATAATATAGCGGAATTTCTCCTGATAATAGTCCAAAACCCTCTCATTTTCTCGGAACAGCTTAACGGTAAGCATAATAATATCATCAAAATCAAGGGCATTATTCGTCCGCAGTTTTTTCTGATAATCCCGGTACAGATCAACGACTTTACTCTGAAAATAATCGCTGGCCTGGCTGGCAAATCCTTCAGGGTCGAGGAGTTTATTTTTAGCATCGCTGATCACTGCAGCGACACTGCGCGGAGAAAATTTCTTTTCATCCAGATTCTTTTCCTTCAAGCATCCTTTGATCAAGGCCAATTGATCCCCAGCATCATAAATGACAAAATTTCGGGTATAGCCGGGCATATGCTCAATATCCCGCCGCAGAATGCGTACACAAGCTGAGTGGAAGGTGCTGACCCAAAGTCCCCGACCCTCACTGCCCACGAGGGCAGTCACTCGATCCCGCATCTCTTTAGCTGCTTTATTCGTAAACGTAATCGCTAAGATATCACCCGGTTCAATGCCCCGGGCAATTAAGTGAGCAATTCGGTAAGTAAGCACCCGAGTCTTCCCTGATCCTGCACCGGCCAGAATAAGAAGCGGCCCTTCCTGATGCTCAGCAGCTTCTCTTTGTACTGAATTCAAATCGTCTAACCGATACATTAACCACTCCACCTCACTTCTTGTACATATTATAACATACTGTTCTCCTGACTGTTGCTTGATTTCAAAAGGGCAGTTCCCTTAAGAGGACTCATTATAATTTTTTTCTATATCAAGTAGTAATGATTGTTATAATGAAACTCTCATTGCGGACCGTTTATTCCAGTATTTTGCAGCATATTGTCCCTTGCTGGAAAAATTGACTGGAATATTCCTGCCTTTTAGCCATATATTGCTCATTCCCCCTATTCTCACTTGCAAATTCCCGCAAAGCAACATAAATAAGGTTAATGGAGACATATTTTGTTCCATTAACCTTACTAGTTTTTTCGATTCTCTTGGAATAGATCGGACCAAGCTTTTGAAGCTGCGATCAAAAAACCCCCTCAAAAGCGAGACCTTTCAAAAATTCGTCCTGAAATTCCTTCTTATTGGAAAGCTCAATATGCTCTGCTTGTTTAGCCATTGTCTCAGCCCGTCTTCGCTCCTCAAGGGAAAGCAAGGCCATTTTGGCTCCATCGCCGGCAGCATTGCCAATAGAATGAATTTTTTCCAAGGGCAATGGCGGCAATAACCCGATTCCCAGAGCACTTTCTTTCTTAATATAATTGCCAAAAGCCCCTGCCAGGAGCACCCGGTCAATCTCTAAAGGAGTAATTCCCATTTCTCTGACAAGAAGCGTGATCCCCGCGCTGATTGCCCCTTTGGCCAATTGCAATGCTCGAATATCCTTTTGGGAAAGAACAATATCCTCATCGCTGGCCGTATCGCATCCCCAAGCAAGTACAAACTCGTTCGTCCGTTCACCTTTTCGCAATCTCTCGCGTACCCGCGGAGGCAATTGTTCCAGTTCTTCCGGTTCACTAGCATAACGTCCCGAAGAAGTAATAACCCCGGCCTTAAACATTTCGGCGATGGCATCAATCAGACCGGATCCGCAGATACCCCGAGCTTTTCCTTCCCCGATAATCTTTAATTCCACATCCGCAGTTATGGTTACACCTTCGATCGCACCTTCTGCAGCCCGCATTCCATAACGGATTTCCGCTCCTTCGAAGGCCGGACCGGCTGCCGTTGAACAGGTTAGAATCCTGCCCTTACCGCTGAGGACCATCTCGCCGTTTGTTCCAATATCAACAATGAGGCTGAATCCATCTAAACGATCGGCTCCTGCTGCTAACATAACTCCCACAGTATCCGATCCCACATAACCGGCCACATTCGGCAAGACTACGACTCGCCCGGCAGCAAGAATATTAAGACCCAGCTCTTGTGCTTCAACATCAACCATTTGCTGAAAAACTGGGATAAAAGGGGCAGGAGCTAAATAGGTGGGATCAATACCCAAAAACAGATGGACCATTGTTGTGTTGCCGACAACCACAGCCTGATAGATTTCTTCTGGGGGAATTATGTTTTCCTGACACAGCTTAGCAATGATTTTATTAAGTCCGCCCATCACTTTCTTTTGAACTTCTTGCAATTTCTCAGAACCACCCGCCGCATATGTTATACGCGAGATAACATCGGCTCCGTAAATCTGCTGCGGATTTGTCATGGCAGCGCTGTCAACGACGACACCCTGAATTATATCCAGAAGGTAGACGACTACCGTCGTGGTGCCGATATCGACAGCGATACCATAGCCGTGGCTTGAGGTATCATGGGGTTCTACAGCTATCAGTCTGTTGCCATCCATCACTGCGGTAATCTGAAAGCCACTATCGCGCAATACTTTTGCCAAGGTTGCCGCAGCGAAACGGCTAAAATAGATGGTTTTCGTTCCTGGTAAAGAAGAAACTAAGCGATCCCAATCGGACATTTGATCCTCAACCGTTGGCCGCGAAAGTTTGAGGGGATGCTTCGTTATACTGGGACCCAAAGCAATTTGCTGCAGCTCGGCAAAATCTGTCTTCCGCTGATAAACGTCTTTCTGTTCTTCAAGATGAAGCACTGCATTCTGTGTAAGAGTATGTTGGCAGGCCAGGACCCAGCCGGCCTCCAATTCTGAAACAGTTAAAAACTTCTTTTCAGCCAACGTGGGAGAATAAGGGGTATCGGTCTTGACTTGAACTTTACATTTCCCGCAGGTTCCCTTACCTCCGCAGTTGCTCTCAACTTGTCTCCCGGCTAAGCCAATTGCTTGTAAAATGGTTGTTCCAGCCTCAACTTGAACAACTTTGTTCGAAAACTTGATGTCAAGCATCTCTGTCACTCCTTCAGGAACTATTTTTGTCTAGGTTAACGTTGGACCCAAAACCAAATAAAATTGTAGGCAAAGTCATCTAATTTCTCCCATTCTTTTTTGACAATTTCCTCATTTCCAGGAAAATCTCCAAGTTCTTCAAGTTTTAATTCCCAAGGCACACAAACGCCCGGCTTGGGGTTAATAAGTGTTTTGTCCTTATCTGACATTGATTTTCCCTCCTATCTTCTAATAAACACCGAATTCCCGGGCAGCTTCGATCATGGCGATGAGATTTTCCTGTTTAGCATCTCCCATGATGATCCCGCCGGAATCCAAAATAAACCCGCCGTCACAGCCTAATTCGTCCATAGATCTTTTAACCTGCTCCCGAACCTTTTCCGGAGTTCCATAGGTTAACAGGGTCGTAGGGACACCACCCTGCAGACAGAACCTGCCGCCCAAAATTTCTTTGGCTTTCTTAGCATCTGTCGTATCAATTTGAAAGATAATACTTTTCTCAGGCAATTCGGCAATTTTCTCCAGATACGGAGTCCAATCACCTTCGGCATAAAATAACATCCGTTTGCCTTTGGCCCACAAACCTTCAATCGTCGCTTTCAAGGAAGGCCAGTAAAACGTTTTCCATTGATGGGGATTAAGGAAAGGATACGCGCCGCGATGCAGAGGGGCAAAGCAGGGGAACCGGGTATCTGCTCCGGTACCGGCCAGACCACAATTAACGTTATGGGGAATTATGGCCTCACAAGCGGCTAATACCTTCTCCGGACGGCGGTGCAGGTCCAGAAGAATTCCTTTCATACCTCTCAGAGCATCCCCCAGAGTATCGAAAGGGGCTTTCGTAAATCCGGTTCCCTGCCCGACAATTCCCTGTTCTTTGGTCCATTTTTCGTAAGCAGCTGCCGTTATGCTTCCGGACATCGCAAAAGCGGCTGCCCCTTTGATGAGAGCGATCGTTGAGCGATATGATCCCGGATTGGCTAGTTCAGTACTTATGTTAGGCAAAAAATGATTAACGAGCCATTCCGTCGGGCTGGCGGTAAATTCATCATAATCATCGGCCTTCATATATTCTTCTTCATTGTATTGAAAGGTTGAGTTTTCATCGACACCGATACCAGGGAATTTATACAATTTCGAACCCATAGCATCAAACATCGGCGGCCACCACAAACATGGCCCACCCTTAAAAATGTCAAAATCTAAGCCCGGCAGCATTTCCGAGACGATTGAGTTACTTTTATCAAGATCATAATAAATTTCCTCGAAGGTCGTTCCTTTATATTTGACAACCCACTCCCCGACACCGAAGGCAACGGGAACCATATCCGGTTGTCCGCAATCCATAGCAGTAATGTAACGATCTAAGCGTTGTTGATAAAGGGTTCCCTTATCGTTCATCGTCTCTTATCCCCCTTCCTCTTAAAAACAGCCGAGTCCATATCGGAAGCCCTAAAATAGATTAACCCTACATACAAAACGGTATTGGCACCATTGTAGTAGGGATATTAATGGTTTCATGACATATTCCTATAGTTAACTCTTTTGGCAATTTTCAGAGTAATCATTTTTGTCTGGAATGTATAGAACAGTTAGTTTGTTGAAATATTATCACACCTCATTAACAGGGTCAACTAAGCATTTGGAAGATTTACACAAAAAAAGATTCGGTCTCATGATTGCGAGACCGAACCCTTTTCGGTTCCTAAAACATTACGGTAGATCTTTAAGGCTTCTGTTACATCGTTAGCGTAAAAATCTGCCCCCGTGTATTCTTTGACCTGCTGATTAACCGGATATCCACCGACCACAACTTTCACTTGATCTCTGAGTCCTGCATCAATGAGCAGATCCACAACCTTTTTGATCGATCCTACGCAAAAGGATAGCAAAACACTGATTCCTAAGATAGCGGCCTTTGTTTCGCTCACTGCCTGAACAAATCTCTCGGGCGTCACATCAACACCCAAGTCGGTCACTTCATAACCGGAAGAACGCAAAAGATAAATAATTATATTCTTACCCAAATCATGAATATCGCCTTCAATGGTACCCATGACGATCGGTTGCAATCCCTTATTGGAACCCTTGGCGGGGATATGCGGTTCCAAAATTCTCATAACTTCTTTAAGAATCTCTTCGGACATGATAAGATCCGATAAAAAGTAATCGCTGTCACTGTACTTTTCCCCGACTATTTCCACACCCTGCCGGCAGCTCTCAATGATATCTACAGCGCTGCAGCCGGCCTGGATTCTTTCGTTTACCAGCCTTAACGTCTTTTCTTCATCAAGATTTGCCATCGCTATTTGTAGTTCGTCTTCCACCTTATGAACCCCCAATTAGCTAGTCTTTTTTGTACCAGCCATCATAGCTGGTTAGTTTATAGCGATCTCCTCTGTAAACAGCTTTACTCCACCCCACTGGTTTAAGGTCTGAATTATAAATTGTCTGCTCAATCAGAAAAACCGGGGCCTGAGGAGGGATTCCAAGAATTAAGGCTTCTTCTTGGGTACAGGACGCAACCTGTAAAACCTTCTTTGAACTCATCGGTACATATTCCGTATGCGCTGCTATTAGGCCCGGCAAACTGGGGTCTTTCAGTTCTGATTCAAGGATCGGTTTACTTTTACTATAGATTGTGTATTTTACCTCATATGACAGCCGTTCATTTTCAGCAGCAAGGACCGTCCGAAAAAACAAAAACCTTTTGTCATCCCCCTGAATCTCAAACTTTGCCTTAAGGGCTTCGTCCGCCCTGACAATTTTGGCTTCCAAGAGAGTTGTTTTATAATTAAGGCCTCTTTTTTTCACTTCTTGACTAAAATCATTTAATTCAAAAACAATATTATCCAGTTTGGGAGTCGCTACAAACGTACCTTTTCCCTGCTGTGCATAAACCATGCCCGCTGCCACCAGCTCAGAAATTGCCCTCCGTACCGTCATTCGACTTATTTCGTAGCGCATAGCAATATCGTTTTCTGTCGGTAATGACTCTCCCGGTTTTAAATCTCCTCGGCGAATCTGTCCCTCAAGCAGCTTAAAGAGCTGGTAGTATATGGGAATCACTGAATTTTTATCGATGACTGTTTCTTCTTGACTCACCCAAAACACCTATTCCTGCTTATAATTGTCTGCTATATTGCGAATTTTTTTAAGTTTAACATGCTAAAATATGGGTGTCAATCATCATAAAAGGGTGAAGGAAACTTCCTTCACCCTGGCCGGCTGCTCTATTTAGCAGCGTCGAAAAGGCTTAAAACTCACACATGTTGGCAGTTCTTGGAAACGAAATGACATCGCGAATATTTGACATTCCCGATAAATACATAATAACCCGTTCAAAACCCAGACCATAACCCGCATGTTTGACACCGCCATACCTGCGCAGATCAAGGTACCAGTAATAATCCTCTTCCTTTAAACCAAACTCTTTCATTCTGTTTTCCAAAACCTCGAGGCGCTCTTCCCGCTGGCTTCCGCCAATAATCTCTCCAACTCCAGGAACAAGGAGATCCATAGCCGCAACAGTCTTATTATCATCATTGAGACGCATGTAGAACGCTTTAATGTCCTTAGGATAATCAGAGACAAAAACAGGTTTTTTAAAGATTTTTTCGGTCAGATAACGTTCGTGCTCTGTTTGCAGGTCTATTCCCCAGTGCACCGGATATTCAAACTCAGTATTCACCTTTTCTAGAAGCTCGACAGCTTCAGTATAGGTAATATGGCCGAAATCAGAGTTCAGGATATTTTCCAACCGTTCAAAGAGTGTTTTATCCACAAATTTGTTAAAAAAGGCCATTTCCTCAGGAGCATTATCTAAGGCATAGCGGATAATATATTTCATCATCTCTTCAGCCAGTTTCATATTATCAGCGAGTTCCGCAAAGGCAATCTCCGGTTCTATCATCCAGAACTCTGCGGCATGTCGGGCCGTATTAGAGTTTTCAGCACGAAATGTAGGGCCAAAAGTATAGACATTGCGAAAAGCCATACAATAGGTCTCCACATTGAGCTGGCCGCTGACTGTTAAGCTCGTTTCCTTCCCAAAAAAGTCCTCACCATAGTTAACAGCCCCTCCGTCATTCCTTGGAGGGTTCGCCGGATCTAAAACCGTGACCTTGAACATTTCTCCGGCACCTTCGGCATCGCTCCCCGTAATGATAGGAGTATGGACATAAACAAAGCCCTTCTCCTGAAAAAACTTATGAATTGCATAAGCTACCACAGAACGAACTCGAAAAACCGCAGCAAACGTATTTGTTCTAGGACGCAAGTGAGCAATTGTCCGTAAGTATTCGAAAGAATGACGCTTCTTTTGTAAGGGATAATCCCCTCCCGCAAGAGCCAGAATCTCTACATGTTCGGCTTTTAATTCAAAAGGCTGTTTTGCTCCCGGCGATGGAACGAGTGTCCCCTGGACACGAAGCGCTGAACTAATCGTTTGCTTACCGATTTCCTGAAAGTTGTCTAAGCTCTCGTCAAAGACAACTTGAATATTTTCAAAAAAACTACCATCATTAATTTCAATGAACCCGAATGCCTTGGAGGTGCGAATTGTTCGAACCCATCCGGAGATCTCTAGCTTTTGATTGAGAAACGTTTCTGTCTCTCGGAAAATTTGTTTGACGGTAACCGCTTGCATAGTCTTCCTCCTCAAAAATCCCAGTGAGAGTTAAGAATTTCCTAAGTCTCAATTATACCTTATTGATATTCCAACTTCAAATGGCCGTATAGGATTACCGTTAATAAACAAATCTCATGCTTTGAGTCTTCAGGTCTTCCATCAATCGAATCAACTGTTCAACACTATCACGAATTGAAGTAACCGTTGCACTCATTTCTTCAGTTGAAGCTGCAATTTCCTCTGCTGCTCCGGCATCTTCTTGAGACATGTCACTAATCACTTGTATCGAGCGTGTTATTGTTTCACCCATTCGAACAACCTGCTGAACCTCTTGTGACATGATCTCTAATAAGCCGGAAACATCTCGCATCCCCTGAGAGATATCCATGAACTGTTGTAAGGCCTGATTACCAATACCAACTTGTTCATGGATCAAGGAGAATGCTTCTTCTGTTGAGAGAGCTGAAACCTCAACGTTTCCAGTCACTTGATCGATTAATTCTGCAATCTGGGCAGCACTTTGCCGTGATCCTTCTGCCAGTTTTCGAACCTCCTCAGCCACAACGGCGAATCCCCGCCCGGCTTCCCCGGCACGAGCGGCCTCAATCGCGGCGTTGAGAGCAAGGAGATTGGTTTGATCAGAAATTCCGGAGATAATTTGCGTAATTCCGCGAATTTTCCCTGTCTGATCTTTGAGACTATGACTTACAGTTTGAATTTCTTCCACTTTAGAGGCTGAAACACTCATCTTTGCAGCTAAGTCCTTCATCATTACCTCTCCCCGCTGTGTACGCTCTGTTACAACACCATTACTGCGCGAGATACGCTCCATATGTTCGGCCAATGATCCGACACTTTGATTAATTCCTAAACTTTGTTCTCCTATTTCGCTTGTACTTTGGGCAATCTTTTGAGCTCCAACAGCAACCTGATTGATACTCTCGGCCACTTGTTCCACTCCGGAAGATGTTTGATCTGTTGCCGCTGAAATTTCTTTGGTCGACTCTTCAACACGGCCTAAGGCTTTATTGATTGAAAGACACGTATCCTTCGTGTTTCCAACCATCTTTTTCATAGCCTGAGCCAGAGCCCCTAACTCTCCGAACCGGCCGTCTTTAATAACAGTTCTTAAATCACCGGTCGCTAAGGTTTCCGCATTTTGAGCTAATTCAATCAGCGGACGTGTGAAACTTCGTGAAAATATGTAACCTGAAATCAAGCCTAAGATAAGAACCAACAATCCGATGAAGACAGCCCACTGGATTAAAGCCTTTAATTGTTGAAGCACCGCTCCCCGCGAGAGAACAGCTTTAATGTATCCTTTCACCTGACCTTGATAATCCTTAAACGGAATGAGCAGGATATTAGACTGTCCATCCTCACTCACCACAAATTGAGACTGCCCACTAACAAGTTGTTTGATTCGATCCTTAGGGACCGGGTAATTGTCTTTACCAATACCCGCCAGCAATCCTCCATTTGTTTTCACACTTTTGACTAACGAGGCCGAGGGATCAAGCAGGTAAATAAAATACTCTCCGGGATTCTTCGTCTGCAGGGTTTTTAAAAAATCATCGCCAAAATCCATGCCATATTCCGCACTGCCAACCCATTGATCCTGGAACTTTACAGGAACTACCACCCGAAAGCCGTAGCCTTCAACACCTTCTTCCAGGCCTTCGACAAGCTTATGATCTGTATTGGCGGCCACAACTGTCGGCCGAATTTTCGAAAGGTCATCACCGAATTTATGAGGAGAATGCGCTCGATAGAAGGAAATGGCCGGAGCAAGATGAAATTGAAGCTGACTAAAACCCTCCTTCTTCACCTCTTGAAAAACAGGCTGAACCAACTGTGCGAGGGCAGTCCTGTCTCGCTCGGCCAAGGCCTTAGCTACGTCCGGGTTCATAGTCAGTGACAACACTGAGGATTTAGCGCGGTCCAGGCGATTGCTGAATTCTTCCCGGATTCCCTGTTCCGCCAGTTTCTCTGTTTGCAGCTCACTTGTATTAAGCATCTTCTCTGCATTCCAAAGACTTGCCGCGGATAATACGACCACAACAAAGACAATAACGACACCTATTAAAAGAGTTACGCGTGTTTTGATTGACATCGAAGGTTGAAATTTTATTTTTCTTCTTTCATTTTGAACAGTTTTTTCACTCGTGATGTCCACTTATAAACCTCCTCCTGTAATTCAAAAATAACCGTTTGGAGTTGTTTAGCGATGGGGAAACATTTTTAATGTAAGTGAATAAACGCAAATATTGTCGAATAATTCTACTATATTTGCGCTAAAATAAATGAAATCCAGATGACATAAAAAATGTCATCTGGATTTCATTTGTGGTTTATTTTTGGCTTTAATACTTGAAAGATTCATCCTCATCAATTCCCGCCATTTTAATTAAATACATGGCATTGCGGGTCGTTGAAACCCCGGGCCGAAGCTTATAGTCAAAAAGAATTTGATTATCTTTATAGTACTCCCGGAAATGGAAATTGCGAATTTTTCGGTGGCTTTCACGTTCTAAATCGGCCAATTCCAAATCATGAGTAGATACCAACCCCATAGCCCCGGCGTTGCTTAGCTGCCGAATCAGGATTTTAGCCCCGGCGTGACGGTCTTCAGAGTTTGTACCTTTAAAGATCTCATCCAAGAGGAAGAAAACTTCTGCATCCTGTTTTGAGGCCTCAACAATTTGTTTTATTCTTAACAACTCCGCATAAAAAGAAGAGACATTTTCCCCTAAATTGTCACGGACCCGCATACAACTGAACAGCCTAAAAAGAGAACAGCTAAATTCGTGAGCACAGACGGGAACTCCGGCATAAGCCATAACCAAGTTAATACCAATCGTTCTAAGCAACGTGCTTTTTCCCGACATATTTGAGCCGGTTATGAGTAAAATCCCGGATTCATTGCTAATGCTTAAATCATTATGGACAGGATTCTCTAAAAGCGGGTGACCTAACTTTAAGGCCCTGACACCTGTTTTTTCCGAAGTCAATACCGGCAAACACCACTCCGGGTGATCCGCTGCAACTATAGCCAGGCTGCAGAGGGCTTCCAATTCTCCAATGGTGTCCACCCATACCTCAAAAGAACGGCCTGACTTTTCCTTCCATGCTTCCAAGGAAATCATACACTGCAGATCCCAGAGGGTAAGAACATTAACAACTAAGAACATAGCATTTCCGCGATTGGCGATTAAATCAGTTAAACGTGAAAGTTCCCTGATCTGTTCAAAAGCCGCCCGTCCGTCTCGGTCAAGTAAGCTCTTCTTCAGGTTTTGCAGATAATCCGCCTTAAAGGACCTCTTCTCAAACCGTTCTAACATTTTCTCATAAATCCGAATGCCCTCTTTAAAGGTATAAACCGCATTCAGAGATTTTCCCCGTTGCTTACCCAACAGAAGAATACCAGCTTGAATCATAAGCCCTATTAATGGGTACCAAAAGGATACCGTCTGCTTCCAGAAATATAACATTAAAAACGTCAGGGTTATTAAGGGGAGGGCCCGAGCTGCCAGGAGAATCTCCCGGCGAAGATAGGTCGAATCATAGGTTTTAGCCCAATTAATAATTGTTCCAGGTGAAGTCAACGGACGCTTAGCCAACGTTGCTTCAGCCGTAAACCTCTGTCTCCAAGCCATCGTTCCAGCCAGTTCCAGGATAGCAGCCTGCTTTTGGCGAATTGCTGCGCAGCTTTCCGGAAGCTCTGTCAAAGCCAGCTTAAGTTTTTCCCTGCCTCTGTAAGTCTTGGCTGTTGAAATCCATTGATACAGCGAGCCGGTCCCAAAGATATCCAAATCATCGGCATAAGGGTGCTCAGGATCTTCAAAGTCTTGCCCTTGGTCAGTAAACGATTTCCATTCCCCCGTTATACGTTTTAAAGCTTGATCATAATTTTCGCGGAGTACTTGAAGATACCTTTGTTTCCTTTTCCGGGATTGATGCCAAATGACCAAGGCTATGAAGCATGCTAAGGTAATAAAAATAATGCCCTTTGCCCAGAAAGGTTTTTGATTGAGGTACAGGATTAGGGCTAAAACCGCTCCGGCTAAAAAGGTCAAAAGGCGAAAATTGCTGAGGCGATTGACGTGTTGAGTTATTATTTCCAGCCTTTGACCATAAAAGGCTATTCGTTTTTGATACTTAACTTCGGGAGTTAATCGATTTTTGACCTCTTTCAAAATGCAATCCCCCATACTACGTTATCCATTTACAGAAACAATTTAAGTGCATTATACACTACTGCACCCTTTATAACCACATTTTGGGAAGAAGGATTGTCTTTTGCTTCAGTCACTCATTCTTTCTTTCTCTTTTGGGGAGTGCTATACTGAAAGTGATTATTTGCCCTTCGCCCCCTTATCCCTGCCCGGGCTAAGGGGGTAATTGATTAAGGGTGCCATTATTGGAGGAGTCATCAATGAATAGAAGCTGCAGCAGCACTAATTTATTTTTATTAGCCTTTGATTCCCTTTCCGTTTACCGTAACCTTTTGGAAGACTCCGTACTTGGAAAACTCAGAGAGTTACTTGCAGGTTTGGAGAAGATGGATCTTCAATTACGGGACATTATTAATTATTACAATGATTTTTACTTCGAGCTTGCTAAGTGCCCTGGGCTTTCCCTCCCTCACCATATCCTTAACCAACTCATTTTTGCAGAAAACTCTTTTTCCTTTAATGCCCAGGCGATGCACCCGTCAATGCCGGAAAATACCCTTGATCAAGCAGTTGTCAGTGACTTGAAAAACCTTGAAACCATAGCCAAGCTTGATTCAACAACCTTAAAAGCCGAAATAGCAAAACTCTATAAAAATAACTGCGCAGGAAATTATCCAGACGACGCAGGCACTTTCTCGGAATCGCTCCTGCAAACCCTGCCTGATTGGGAGTTTTCTCCGACCCTATTAGTCAATCGCGAACCCGAACATTTACGTACCTTAAAAGAAAAATTTCTTACAAGCACCTGCTGGGGCGATTGCCTGCAAGACCTCAAAGAGTTTCATCGTCAGTATGGGTGCGGTATCTTTGCCCGCAGTATCGCCTTTATTTGGGAGAGAACTGAAGGCCGCGGCAGACTTAAATGCGTTGAAAGGCCCGACCCCATTACCCTGCGTGACTTAGTCGATTACCATGATGAACGTTCCCGGGTTCTGGAAAACACCAGGCAATTTCTTAAAGGCTATCCAGCCAACAACGTGCTTCTCTATGGAGACCGGGGAACCGGCAAATCCTCAACAGTCAAAGCAATCCTCAATGAATATCATCCTCTGGGACTGCGCATGATTGAAATCCCCAAAGCCTTTTTGGCTGATTTCCCCCAAATTCTTCGACTTCTGCATAACCGATCGCAAAAATTCATTCTTTTCGTCGATGATCTGGTTTTTGGAGACAACGAAGAAAACTATACCTCTCTCAAAGCTGTTCTCGAAGGAGGCTTAGAAAGCAAAACCTCCAATATCCTCATCTACGCAACGTCCAACCGCCGCCATCTAGTGAAAGAATATTTCAGCGAAAGAGCTGGCTTACAATCCAGTAATCGTGAGGAAGAAGTTCACGCCGGTGATAGTATGCAGGAAAAATTATCCCTTGCTGATCGATTTGGCATCAATGTTGTGTTCTCATCTCCAGATCAAAAACAATACCTCAAGATTGTCGAGGGAATTGCCACCCGCCGAAACTTAGCCATTGATCAGACAACATTACACAAAGAAGCTTTGCAATGGGCTCTTTGGTATAACGGACGTTCAGCGCGCACAGCAAGACAGTTTGTTGACTGGATTGAAGGAGAACTTGCCGGCCATTAAGTCGATGTCGATATATGCATAGTCATTCGTACTGTGACAAACAATGTAATAAACCAATAAAGGAGCTGTCACTTATGGATGACTATTTTAATAACTTTGCTGATACCACCCCTAATTTAAGTTATTTTACACAGCGGCGAGGATTTTATAAAACGATGACCGGAGTTCTTATTTTAAGAAAAATATTGGAGGAAACTGGGCTTTCCCCAATCCCCTTGCGGCTGAAAACAAAATTCCTAGGCTTAAAGGAGATTGCTATTAGCTATATTTTATTAAAATAGCATGTTATAATATGTTTTTAAGCAAAATTCTTTATAAAGGAACGATTTTTTAATGATTAGTACCAGCGGAATTACCCTGAGATTCGGAAAACGCGCCTTATTCGAAGATGTGAATGTTAAATTCTTGCCAGGAAACTGTTACGGCTTGATCGGAGCCAACGGAGCCGGTAAATCTACCTTTTTAAAAATACTTTCCGGGGAACTTGACTCTTCGAGCGGTGAAGTTATCCTAACCCCAGGCGAGCGAATTGGAGTTTTAAAACAGGACCACTTTCAATTCGAAGAGTATGACGTGCTGAAGACAGTAATCATGGGACATGCCAAGCTTTACGAAATTATGGAAGAAAAAGATGCCCTCTATGCCAAACCCGATTTTTCTGAAGAAGATGGATTAAGGGCTTCTGTTTTAGAAGGGGAATTTGCTGAGCTTAACGGCTGGCAGGCAGAGTCTGAAGCTTCTGAACTCCTGATGGGATTGGGAATTCCCAAAGACCTGCAAAGCAAAAAAATGAAGGATCTGAGCGGTAATGAAAAAGTTCGCGTTCTGCTCGCTCAAGCCCTCTTTGGCAATCCTAATATTCTCTTATTGGATGAGCCTACAAACCATTTAGATCTGCAGTCAATTTCCTGGCTGGAAAACTTCTTATATAACTATGAAAATACCGTCATTGTTGTCTCCCACGACCGCCATTTCTTAAACAAAGTTTGCACTCATATTGCCGACATTGATTTTGGGAAAATCCAGCTCTATGTTGGAAATTATGATTTTTGGTACGAGTCAAGTCAATTAGCATTACGGTTAATGAAAGAGGCCAATAAAAAGAAAGAAGATAAGATTGAGGAACTGCAAAAGTTTATCCAACGCTTTAGTTCCAATGCCTCTAAAGCCAAACAAGCCACCTCGCGTAAAAAGCAACTTGAAAAACTGACTCTCGAAGACATCAGGCCCTCCTCCCGCAAATATCCTTACATTGCTTTTACGCCTGACCGCGAAGCAGGGAACAACATCTTGTCCGTGAATAACTTAACTGTCAGTATTGACGGGGAAAAAGTCCTTAACAACCTCTCCTTTATCATAAACAAGGGCGATAAAATTGCTTTGGTTGGCCCTAACAGCCAAGCAAAAACAGCCTTATTCAGGGTGTTAATGGGAGAAATAATTCCCGATAACGGTGAATTCAGTTGGGGAATTACAACCACTCAAGCCTATTTCCCTCAGGATAACTCTGCTTACTTTGATACAGATCTTAATTTGGTTGATTGGCTTCGTCAATTTTCCCGCGATCAGGATGAATCCTTTGTGCGCGGATTTTTAGGGAGAATGCTTTTCTCCGGTGATGAGTCTTTGAAATCAGCCCGGGTTCTTTCCGGGGGAGAAAAGGTCCGCTGTATGTTCGCCAAGATGATGCTTAGCGGCGCTAACGTTCTTCTCTTTGACGAACCGACCAACCACCTGGATATGGAATCGATAACAGCTCTAAATAATTCCCTCACAAATCTGGACGGAAACATTATTTTTGTCTCCCAAGACCATCAGTTTGTGCAAACGATAGCCAATCGTATCATAGAAATAACTCCCAAAGGAATTGTCGACCGCAGAATGACCTTTGATGAGTATTTAGAAAATGAAGATGTTCGAGCCCTGTTAGAAACAATGTATCACTAAAATAATCAAGAGAGCCGTTGCTTTATGAACTGAAGTTTCTAAAGCAACGGCTTTTTTCTAGTGAACTTGTTCAGCAAAAGCCAAACTAACCAAAATACTCCTTAGTGACAACGACTTTTCTATATGATAGTTTAAGAGCAAGGGAGTGATACATTTGAACTCATTATTCCTTGCCGACTTAATGGATCGAAACGTTAAGATACTCAACTCTAAACCAACCCTTGCTCAGGCCTCCGAATTGCTTAATTCCCATCATCTTGTTCTGCTACAAAACGGCCAACCCTTTGAAGTCCTTGTTAGAGATTCAAGATCTCTCAATATAGATGCTTCTTCTTGGAAAAAGCCTCTAATTGCTGCCCTAGAAACTAAAGCACTTCCCTTCTTTGACGAACATCTTGAAGATTTGCGTCCGGTGGTTACGCTTGGTCCCTCAGGAAGTGTTATAGGGGTTATTTCAGCTGCCCAGTTAATACATAATCTTTTGAAACATTGTGAAATTACAAACTCATTTTTCGAAACGCTGCTCGATACTGTCAATGAAGCGGTCACCGTTGTTACCAAAGAGGGCACCGTAAGCCATTGGAACTCAGTGGCTCAAGACACCTATTCAATCCCCCAGGAAAACATCCTGGGAAAACATATTACTGACTTCTTCGAACTAGAAACCTTGGCAACCTTAAAAATCTTAGACGAGGGCCGCCCCGTCCGCCAATCTTACCATAGTCCTCGCCCGGGAACCCATGTGCTCATCAATGCTTCTCCTGTCATCTATAACGGAACAATCCTTGGCGCCATATCATGCGAGCAGGACGTTACTCAAATCGTTCGGCTGAACGAAAAACTGTCGAATACAAGCTCTGAACTGCAGGATCTTCAGAAAAAAATCCCCTCTCCTGAAGATCCTTTTAGCAGGATCATTGGCAAGGGGCAGTCCATTCGTCATACAATATCTGTTGCCCGCAAAATATCCTCAAGTGAGGCAACTGTTCTGATCACTGGGGAAAGCGGTGTCGGCAAAGAACTTTTCGCCCAGGCAATTCATATGGCCAGCCCCCGCTCTAAAAAACCTTTAATAACCCTTAATTGTGGTGCTATACCCGCAGCACTCTTCGAAAGCGAGCTTTTCGGTTACCACGGCGGAGCTTTTACAGGAGCAGAAAGAAAAGGAAAACCCGGCAAATTGGAGCTGGCTCACGGAGGGACTCTTTTTCTTGATGAAGTTGGGGAATTGCCTCTGGGACTCCAAGTAAAACTCCTGCGTGTTCTCCAGGATCGCTGTTTTTATCGCTTAGGAGGAACGGAGCCCATCACTGTCAATACTCGCATTATTGCTGCCACAAACCGTAATTTAGAAAAAATGATGCAAATGGGTGAATTTCGCGAAGACCTATATTATCGTTTGAATGTTATTACCTTGGAAGTGCCGCCCCTCAGAGAACGTACTGAAGATATTCCTGAATTGGCTCAAACTTTTCTGCACGAATCCGCTCTCAAATACAACCGACCGATGCCATCCCTCGATCCCGCCGTCATCGTCGCCTTTCTCAACTATCACTGGCCCGGCAACGTTCGAGAACTTCACAATGTCGCCGAGCGCTTAGCAGTTTTGGCTGATGAAGGTATCATTGCAACTAAATACCTGCCTTTGGCCCTTAAACGGTCTCAACTTGAGCCCCTTCACTTGTCCGGCTCAATAGGCTCAGGCTCAATACGTTCTCCAATCAACTTCAGCAATTATAAACAAGATAATGGAGCTAAGGAAATAGAAACTATCTGCAGCATGCTTGAGAGAACCCGTGGCAACAAAACAGCCGCGGCAAAACTTCTCGGCATTTCTCGCGGAACTCTTTATTATAAACTAAAACAGTACAATTTGGGGTAATGAATTCCCAAATCCCCTTTGCTTTCTCATGCTGATCTGAATATTGTTAAACTTACGCCATCCTCCTAATTCAGAGCCGGTCTCTTAAATATCCTTGCAATAGTTAACATTTCAAAACGCGAAATATTTAAAACAGCCGATTTTTAGCATCCTAAAAGTCGGCTGTTTGTATTAGTACCCTTTGAGCCCTTGGGGAAGGTGTTGAAACCTTATTGTTTGTCTAGATGACATCAAAAAGACTTAATTGGTCACTTTCCGGAAGGCCTTGCAAACAGCCAAATCCTCTGAGTAAATCAATAGCCGCATTCCCGATCTTAGCACGTTTTTTCAGGTCCTCAACAGAGTTGAGAACTTTTTCTTGAACAGCGTTACAAATACCTTCGGCCGCCACAGTTCCCATACCGGATATACTGTTAAGGGGCGGTCTTAAGCCCTCTTCCTCGACCAGAAATTTCGTAGCATGGGATTTATATAAATCAATAGGCAGGAAATTAAAACCTCTTTCGTACATTTCCAAAACCAGTTCCAGATCATCGTACATATCTTTGTCTTTAGGAGTCGCCTGATTGCCCAGCATCTCAATTTCCTTCATCTTTGCCTTAACCTTTTCTTTGCCAAAGATCATAAATTCAGCGTCAAAGGCCTTTGCTCTAATGGTAAAGTAAGCTGCATAGTAAGCCTTGGGTATGTGCACTTTGAACCAGGCAATCCTAAAGGCCATCATAACATAAGCCGCGGCATGAGCTTTCGGAAACATGTATTTGATTTTGCGGCAGGAATCGATATACCACTCCGGCACTTCGTGCTCCCTCATCAACGCTTCATATTCAGCCCATTTTTCAGGATCCTTGAGCGCCTTACCTTTTCGAACCAGCTCCATGATTTTAAAGGCTGTATTAGGCGGGAGCCCCTTCTTAATGAGGTAAGTCATAATATCATCTCTGGTACACACTGCTTCACTTAAGGTAACCGTTCCTGCATCAATTAAGTCTTTGGCATTGCCCAGCCAGACATCGGTGCCATGGGAAAGTCCTGATATACAGATTAAATCCGCAAAGGTAGTTGGCCTTGTATCTAAAAGCATTCCCCTTACAAACTTCGTACCAAATTCAGGGATTCCAAAGGTTCCAACCTTAGAATTGATCTGCTCCGGAGTAACCCCTAAAACGTCCGTCGCTGAGTATATAGACATGGTTTCTTTGTCATCCATAGGGATTTTTTGAGGGTCTACACCGGTGATATCTTGAAGCATTCTTATGACCGTCGGATCATCATGACCTAAAATATCCAGTTTCAAAAGGTTTTGGTCAATTGAATGATAGTCAAAATGGGTTGTGATGATGTCCGAATTTGGATCATCTGCAGGATGCTGTACCGGGCAAAACTCATAAATCTCTCTGCCCTTGGGCACAACGATAATTCCACCCGGGTGCTGTCCGGTCGTTCTTTTTATCCCCGTACATCCTTTGGAGATTCTGATAATTTCAGCTTTATTTACAGTGCGGCTCTTTTCCTCATAATATTTTTTCACATAGCCAAAAGCCGTCTTATCGGCAATCGTACCTATTGTTCCGGCCTTAAATGTTGTACCCTTACCAAAAATAACCTCCGTATATTTGTGAGCTTTAGCTTGATATTCTCCGGAGAAGTTCAAATCAATATCCGGCTCCTTATCGCCATTAAAACCCAAAAAGGTTTCGAAGGGAATATCGATGCCATCCTTTGCCAAGGGCTCTCCGCAATTGGGACAAACCTTGTCCGGCAAGTCAAAACCGATTTTGCAGCCATAATCGGAAAAGTCGGAGTACTTGCACTTAGGACACCTATAATGAGCCGGCAAGGCATTGACCTCGGTTATGCCGGTCATATAGGCTACCACAGACGAACCAACAGAACCCCTGGAACCAACCAGATAGCCGTCTTCATTTGATTTCCACACCAGCTTTTGCGCGATGATATACATCACTGAGAACCCGTTTTTGATAATAGAATCCAGTTCCCTGTCGAGCCGCATCTGAACGAGCTCCGGCAAAGGATCGCCATAAAGCTCATGAGCCTTGCTAAAGGCAATATCCTTAATTGTCTGCTCGCAGCCTTCAATATGCGGCGGACATTTTTCCGGTGAAATCGGACTGATGGGCTGACACATCTCAGAAATCAGATTGGTGTTGGTGACGACCACTTCATAGGCCTTTTCTGCTCCTAAATAGGAAAATTCCTCAAGCATCTCCTCAGTCGTTTTTAAATATAAAGGTGCTTGATTATCTGCATCCTTAAAGCCCTGTCCTGCTTCCAAGATGCGCCGGTATATCTCATCTTCGGGGTCCATGAAGTGAACATCACCTGTCGCAACGACGGGCTTGTTTAATTTTTCACCCAAAGCCACAATTCTTCTGTTAATATCCTTTAAATAGTCTTTGTCCGGCACCTGTTCTGTTCTGACGAGATAATCATTATTGCCCAGAGGCTGAATCTCTAAATAATCGTACTCTTCAGCAATAGCTTCAATTTCTTCGTCGGATTTCCCCAGCAAAATGGCCTGGTAAAGCTCCCCTTCACTGCAGGCACTGCCAAGGATTAAACCTTCGGAGTATTGTTTATAAAGGCTCTTGAGGATGCGGGGTTTTTTGTAGAAATAATCCAAATGCGAATAAGAGACCAGCTTATATAAATTCTTTAGGCCAACATAGTCTTTAGCCAAGATTATGGCATGATACGTTTTAAGCTTCTTATAGGCTTCCTTGGCAGCTGTTTCATCGTGACTATACCGGTCTATATCTTCAAGGGTTTCCGCTCCCCTTTGCTTAAGCTTTTCCAGCATGACCATAAAGACCTTAACAGTAGTATCTACATCATCTAAGGCTCTATGAGCGACTTCTACCTTAATACCCAGATTTTTAGCTATTCTCCCTAATTTATACGTTTTGAAATCAGGGAAAACCTCTTTGGCCAAGGACAAAGTGTCCAAATAGGTGTAATCGAACTCATAGCCCAAAATGTTAGCATTGTGCTTTAAGAAGCCAAGATCAAATTCCGCATTATGAGCAACCAAAACGCTGTCCTTAATAAACTCCAACATTTTGGGAAAAACCTGTTCAATAGTTTCCGCATTCCTTACCATATCATCGGTTATGTTGGTAACCTCGACAACTCTTGCCGGAATAGGCTTTTGAGGATTGACAAAACAGCTGAATTGATCGATAACCTTTCCCGCCTGAAGTTTCATAATCCCCAATTCAGTAATTTTTTCCGTCACAGGCGAAAAACCCGTTGTTTCCAGATCCAGTACGCAATATGTTGTATCAATGCTTTGTCCCCTTGGATTAGTGACGGAAGGCCTTTTGTCCGGTGCCAGATAAGCCTCCACTCCGTAGATAATCTTCATATCAGGATTATCTCTGCCTACGAGCTTATACGCTTCAGGAAAAGACTGAACTACTCCATGATCCGTTATGGCGATGGACTTCATGCCCCAGTTCATCGCTCGCTTAATTAAATCCGTGGCACTGGTCATAGCATCCATTTGACTCATCTGAGTATGCATATGCAGTTCGACCCGCTTTACCTCAGCCATATCCTGCCGCTTAGCCCTTTTCCTGCCCGCTGTTTCAACGATCGTATTGGCAATAAGCTCGACTTCCCCGGAAAACTTGCTGTAACCGGCATTTCCGGATAAGCGGACACCCTTAGACTTTTTAAGCCTGGATAATACCTCGCCGTCTTCGCCGGGTTTAAGAAAGGCTTTACAGGTCATGGAACTTGAGCCGTCATACAAATCAAAAGAAATTAAAGTTTTTCCGCTTCTTAACTCCTTGGCTTCTATATTGGACAGTTCGCCCTCCAAAGCGATCTTTCCCTCATCAGGTGTAATATCAGTGATTTTAATAACCGACTCCTTGATATTAGCGTTTCTTCCTAATATCAAAGAAGAATTTTCTTTTTTTCCATCACTCTCGGTTTTTATTTCCCGCTTGTTCTCTTGACCTTGCTTAGGGGGTACCGGAGCGTTATTGCTTGGCGCAGCCATAGTTTCCTTCTGCAGCAGCAGCATTTCCTCAACATAAGCATCTTCTTGCACTCTCATTGATTCATCAAGGCTTACGTCATCAAGGAAATTTATTTGATAGGAAGTGCCATAAAGGCTTTTTACGGCGTCCTGAATTAATTTATCGTAACCTTTGGCTTTTAATAAATAAGATATTCCAATTTTAAACTTAAAATTGATAGTGTTTTGGGTTATTTCATAATCGCTATTATTAAGAGCTGATTTTAAGACCGGATTTTTACCCGCCAACGACAAGACAATATTTTTAAGCTCCTCTTCTAAGGGCTTTCTGTCAGCTCCCTCCGTATACTCAATGGTGATGATGGAATCATTTAAAGCCAATCTGTTTTTGATAAACTTATTAATTCCTTCAATCTCACGAATGTCGATATATTTATCGGAGCAGAGTTTCATTTCCAGGATTTTGGAGTTTTTGTTTAAAACAACAGCTTCAACAACTGCAGTAGTTATGTTGCCTTCGGTTTCATAATCGCTAAAAATTTCATTAATTCTTTTCATGCTACTCCCTATATCTCTCCTACGTTTTTAAATAAGAAATAGATGACACGGCTCACTGACATTTTTAAAAAGTTAAGCAAAGAACATATAGATAAATTTTTGACAAAGCAATTTTATTAACTTCAAATCATTATACCAGCTCTTACTGTTCTTTTCATTATCGAAGCCCTCTTTATTCTTGCAAAAACTGATCTGTCCAAAACTTATGAATTACATTTTAAGGAAATAAAGGATAACTAGGCCTGTTGCCGAATACTTACTTATTTGAAAGGGGGAATTAGATCAATGGCTAATATCTTAATTGTTTCATGTGCAAAAATTCGTGATATTAGTTGTGTAGCTTGTTTAAAATGCTTTAAAGCTGCTCAGCTAAAAGAGGGTGAATTTGCCAAGTATGACTCAGTTCAGATCGTGGGCAACAGCAGCTGCGGCGATTGTCCCGGCCTAGTGATGCCTAAAGTCGGTTTAGTCATGGAAATGTCAGATTATCTAGATCGTGAAATTGATGCCATTCATATTGCTACCTGTGTCGTGAAAGCAAGAACTACTGCCGGCTGCCCAATTGATCTTGACGGAATCAAAGCAAAACTAGAAGCAAAATTTGGTAAACCTGTCGTTTTAGGCACTCATAATTATTAATACTTTGACCCCGGCTTTGCCGGGGTCTTTTATACTTACACTTAAATTAGTTAAGGTATTCAAAACTGAGAAACCTCTGCTTGTTTTATATTTCATTACTGTCAATATCATATCACATTACAAGCCCTACAGTGAACTCGTTCAGCCAAAGCTGAACATCGAGGCTTCAGATACAATAATGTCCAGTGGACATTATTGCCGAACCGCCTTCCCAATAGGAAACATCTTATTTCTCCGCCATATAAGGATAGTTTATAACAGTGCGGGGAACCATCGCCTCTTTGATAGCCCGTTGGCTTATCCAGCGATATAAGTTAATGGCGCTGCCCGCCTTATCATTCGTGCCTGAGGCGCGGCTTCCGCCGAAGGGCTGCTGCCCGACAACGGCACCGGTCGGCTTATCATTAATATAGAAATTTCCGGCCGCATGATCCAAGGCTTTGGCGATCTTGATAACCGCAGCTCTGTCCTGAGCAAATACAGCGCCCGTCAAACCATAGATCGTTGCCGTATCGCAGGCTTTCAGGGTTTCTTCTAATTTGTCATTGGGATAGACATAAACGGTCATAACCGGTCCAAAGATTTCTTCCACCATAGTCTTAAAGTTGGGAGTCTTAGCTAAAATGACCGTCGGCTCGACAAAGTAACCAACGCTGTCATCGCAGCCGCCGCCAATGATGATCTCTGCATCCTGGGATTCTCTGGCATAATCAAGATAGTTTTTAATATTCAGGAAGGAATTGCGATCAATGACAGCATTCATGAGATTGGTAAAGTCGCGGACATCACCCATCTTAATCTTGCCGATTTCCTCTTCAAGGCGCCCTTTTAATTGGCTCCAAAGGCTCTCCGGAATATAAGCGCGAGAGGCTGCCGAGCACTTCTGCCCTTGATATTCATAAGCCCCAAGAACCATGGCACAGGTGAGAGCTTCGATATCCGCCGATTCATGGGCAAAGATAAAGTCCTTGCCGCCCGTTTCACCAACAAGACGAGGATAAGAAACATACTTGGCGATATTACTGCCAACTTGGTTCCAGATCCCGTTGAATACTGCGGTAGAGCCGGTAAAGTGAAAGCCCGCCATCTTAGGATGACTTACCACCACCCTGCCAAAGTCGGTGCCCCTGCAAGGCACAAAATTGATAACCCCGGCGGGCAGACCGGCTTCCATCAAGATTTGCATAAAGTAATAGTTGGAAAGAACAGCCGTTGATGACGGTTTCCACAAAACAGTGTTGCCAACAATCGCCGGTGCGGTCGAGAGATTGCCGCCAATTGAGGTAAAATTAAACGGAGTAATTGCTGCTACAAAGCCGTCCAGAGCGCGATATTCAACGCGATTCCAGACACCGGGTGTATTCATTGGCTGCTGCTTGTAGATTTCTTGAGCGTAGTAGGTATTAAAACGCAGGAAATCTGCCAGTTCGCAAATCACATCAATTTCAGCTTGGAAGGGGTTTTTGCTTTGGCCAAGCATGCAAGAAGCAGCCACTTTAGCTCGATATTTTCCTGTTAACAGATCCGCAGCTTTTAAGAATATCGTTGCTCTATGCTCCCAGGGCATATTTTCCCATTCTTCTCTCGCAGCCTCTGCAGCTTCAATAGCCAGGAGCAATTCTTTTTCCCCGGCAACATGGTACTCACCGAGGACCTTTTGGTGATCATGAGGGCAGATCATTGGGGCTTTATTTCCAGTCCGTATTTCCTTGCCGCCAATAATTATCGGCACTTCAACAGGGTTTGCCAATTGCCGCTCAAGCTCTGCCTTGATAGCGGCACGTTCCGGGGACCCCGGCATATACCCTTTTACAGGTTCATTTTCAGGAAATTTGAGTTCAAAATAGGCATTATTCACTTGGATTTTCCTCCTCGTTATTAATTATTTAAATCTAAAATTTATCCAGTTTTTAAGGGCCCCACTTCTATAAGTGAGGGTAGGCCTTCATTCACTTCAGGTGGGGTAGAGTCCCTCTTTGCCGCTAGTATTCTTATTGGGAAAGGCGGCTCGGCAATAATGTCCACTGGACATTATTGGATCGGAAGCTCCGATGTTCAGCTTTAGCGCCTTAAACAACGGCTGGCTCAAGCAATAACTCTCCCCGGCGGAAACGGTCTAAGCCAAATTTTTCAATGGGCATAAAACATTCTTGACCGAGAATTTTCTGCGCCAAAAGAACGGCTGTCTGGGGACCGACCATGAAGCCATGGCCGCTGAATCCTGCGGCTACCCACATTCCTTGGGCGTCAGGAATTTCAGCGAAAATCGGATTGGCATCCGGACTCATATCATAAAGCCCCGACCATTGCCGGACGACACGGAGATTCTTTAAAAGAGGCAAAACAGTGATAGCTTGACGGGCAACGTCCTCAAGGAACTCCCAACTGGAATGAATATTAAAATCTTTCGGTTCGTTGGGATCGCCCACCCCCATGATAAAACTGCCGTGAGGCGTCTGCTGACAGTACAGACGATGGTGTAAGGAAATGACCATAGGGCCTTGGCAAGGCTCGACAGCTTCAGTAACCAGTGCTTGGTGCCGCTGCGGATAAAGCGGGAGATCAAAACCGACCATCTGACAGATTGTACCGGCGGCAAATCCGCAGGCGTTAACTACGATGGGAGTAGCAATTTCCCCTTTCGTCGTCTGAACGGCGGTGACTTTACCCTTCTCCCGTTTGATGCCAGTAACCGTCGTATAGGTTTCATAGTTGACCCCGAGCCGCCGCCCTGCTTTATAATAGGCATCAACCACATGAAAAGGATTAGCATGACCGTCTGATTGACAGAACGTCGCACCGACCAAACCGTTGATATTCAAATGAGGTACAATTTCCTGAGCTTCTTGAGGCGTAATCATTTTAGTGGAAATCCCCAGGCTATGCTGGACAGCCACATTTTTTTTATACTGTTCCCATTCACTTTCCGTATAGGCAACCATCAGATAGCCGCCCTGTTTAAATTCAATATCCATGTCATAATCAAGTTCTTCATTCATGGATTCGAAGCGTTTTACGCTGTCCCGGGCAAGAATAGCATTGGTTTCTGTCCCCCATTGCTGCCGCACTCCAGCACCGCAGCGTCCTGTTGCTCCCGAAGCAAGGTATTGTTTTTCAATAACGACAATGTCATGGACACCCCGCAGGGCCATTTCATAAGCTAAGGCGCAGCCTGTAATTCCGCCGCCGATAATGACAACGTTAGCTGTTTTCTGCAAGTGATTCACCCCCCGCAAAGGTTCCCAGTTTTACAGGTTTTACAGTCGGCCGAAAGGTTGGCATCAGAACTTCTGCAACAGGAATCCCATAGGCCTTAGACAGTTCTTGAGCAATTAACATCCGGCAAGTCCGTCCTTGACAAGGTCCCATTCCGGCACGGAGGACCCGCTTTATTTCATCAATAGTCCGGTAACCTTGCTTAATCAAGGCTTGTATTTCCTCTAAAGTAATATCTTCACAGCGACAGACGATGGTCTCTTTATCCAGCATGTCTAATCCCTCCCCTGCGAATACCGCGCACTTCCATGGCCAGTTCTTGGGGCACGGCCAGCCACACTGTGTAGGTTTTATTTTTCGAGCCGCCGGACTGAATCTTTTTCACCTTAAAGGTACCCAGTTCTTTTCCGGCCCGGTCAACCCCAACGACTTCCTCCTCTTCCTGAGGGAGCGGGAGATATTCATAGGGAATTCTCACCACAGCTTCCTCCGCACTATAGGAACCATCAACTACAAAAATGGCTAATCCCGGACAGCGGCTGAGGCAGACTCCACAGCCGTTGCATTTGTCGAAGTCCATCTTCGGTAAGTCGTTAATATCCTGCAGCGGCAGGATGGCACCCTGCTTACAGGCTTCCGCACAGGGATTGCAGGGAATCTTTTGAAAGCATTCGATAATGGCGACCGGCCCTTTCTTCAAGCGCTCCTGAGATGGAGTGACAGTCTTCACATCTTCAGTTGTGGGAATTCCAGTTTTGTTTAACATCCTGCTCCCTCCTTTCCCATCAGTTTTTTAAGTCCTTGCATCGTCTTTTGGCCTGCCGGTCCCGCCCGCAGTTCACTTAACTCTGCCAAAGCCTCAGCTTGAAGTTTCAGAGCCGCATCTTTGCCGTAACCTAAGCTATAGGCTGCACTTATTCCTGCCAAGCGTCCTTCCACCATAGCAGAGCTGGCTTCTTCGACTCCGCTGACATCCCCGGCTACATAGAGACCTGGACGGGTCGTTTCCAAATATTCATTTCTTAAGGGCACGTGTCCGGAAAGTTCCGCAACATAGTGCATCTGACAGTCTGCTTGGAAACAGAGTTCGGTTAAGGGGCTCAAACCGACCGCCAGACATATTACATCAACTTTCAAGTCTTGTTCGCTCCCTGAAATAGGCCGCCAATTCTCATCCAATCGACAGAGGATTGCACCCTCAACACTTTCTTTTCCGTAGGCTTCTTTAATCGTATGAGATGTCAGAATCGGAACACCGGCGCGCCGGATCTTCGCAGCATGAACTAAGTATCCTCCAATCGTTGGTGCAGCCTCGATAATGGCGGCAACATCGACACCTGCTTGCAGCAATTGATAAGAAACAATAAGTCCGATATTTCCGGCACCGATCATAAGTACACGTTGTCCCGGGACAATGCCATGGACATTCATAAGCGTTTGAACCGCCCCGGCTCCGTAAATTCCCGGCATATCGTTATTGGGGAAGGTTATCATTTTCTCCGAAGCGCCTGTCGCAATGATGATCTTTTGCGGCTTTATTTTTAGGTGTTGACCGTCTTTTTCGGCGGTAACCACACCATCTTCATAAATTCCTAAAGCCGTGGTTCCTGAGCAAATTTCAACCTTCGCCTTAGTGGAACACTGCTCAATCAGCAAATTTCCGATCTGATAGCCCCGCTCACCGGCATACTGTTTGCGGGAGCCAAAGAACTTATGGGTCTGTTTAACTAATTGGCCGCCAAGTTTGTCGTCTCTTTCAATAATCAGAACTCCTGCCCCTAAATCAGCAGCCGCTGCAGCAGCACATAAACCGGCCGGTCCGCCGCCAATAATGAGAACTTCTATCTCTTTCAACGCAGGCACCCCTTTCCTTGCTGCGTCTCCACCTGCATGCCCGGTTTAACCTTTTCCACACAAATCCTGACATTCGGTTCCCCATCAACGATCATAAGACAGGATGAACAATTGCCGATGGCACAGAAAAGGCCCCTTGGCCTATGCTTTTCCGGACTATGACCTAAGACCCTAACCCCTGCAGCATGGAGGGCAGCGGCTATGGTTTCTCCTTCATAACCTTTAATTTCCTGGCCGTCGAAGAAAAAGGTTATCTCATCTCCTCGCTGGAAATCCAAAATTGGATGCTCAGTAATTCGCACAGACGTCACTCTCCTCAGTTCCTAATTGACGAACTTAAATCGAACTTATATTTAAATTGCAATTTCTGTGCCAAATGTTGAACCTGTATATCTTGGAAAAACCGGTCTCGATTGGAATGGAAATTAAACTAAAGAGTTAGTTCTAAGCCCCTATATTTGATGTATAACACTCCGCGTATAGTATATTCTGTTCAATAGTGTTCAAAATGTTTAAACACTTTGAACACTATTGTTTAATAATCGTTCCGTTTCGTTAAAGTTGTCTTTGCCTTTACCGTCATTGGAAAACGAAAGAAAAAAATTGGCCATCGCAAAATAAAGACAAGAAAAAGTCGAAAAAGCTAATAAATTTTGTTATTGTAAACTAATATATGATATCTTATAATGCTATTAGATATTTGTACTTAAAATTCGGGATATTTAGAAAAGGAGAAATCTGAGAAATAGCAACCAACAGTCCCACGCTATCAATAATGTAATTCTTAAGGCTTTATATTTCATTTATAGGAGAATCCGATACTAGATTGAATAGGGAGTCTTTAAGCATGAATGTAAACGATCTTAATTCATTTATCGAAACCTTGCCTTGTTTATTGGATGTAATGCAGGATGACATGACAATTTTAGTATATGATTTAGAAAGCATGACTTTTAAAGCTGTTTTAGAAGGGAAAAGCCTTAAAACAAACTTAAAGGCGGGAGATTCATTTAATGATAGCCGAGGCTCTTTCAAATATCTTAAAGAAAGCAAAAGACAAGTTCGTTCAATAGTGCCAAAAGGTTATTTCGGGGTTCCGGCCAAAGGATGTCTTACACCAGTTTTTGATGAAAAGGGAAACGTTGTTGCCGTAGTCTCCGTTTCCAAGAGTATGGAAATTGAAACCCAAATCGAGGAGATTGTTACCTTTCTCTTAGAATCTTTCGAACAACTAAATGTGGGTGTGGGAGAAGTTGCATCGGGATCTCAAGAACTTGCTGTTTTTATCAAGGAAACCATGGAATTCAGCGAAAAAACTCAGCAAAAAATATCAGAAATAGATGGGATTACCCAAAAAATCAAAACTATCTCGGCACAATCTAATTTATTGGCCTTGAATGCCTCAATAGAGGCCGCCAGAGCAGGCGAGGCGGGAAAAGGTTTTAGCGTGGTAGCGAAAGAAATGGGAGTTTTATCAGGTCTAAGTAAAGAATCCACAGAATTGGTATCAAGATCACTCCAAGAAATAAAGAACGCTATTGACACCATTGCCAAACAAATCAGCAAAACAAGCCTTACCGCTGAAAACCAAGCTTCTGCAACAGAGGAAATAGCAGCCACCTCCGATGAGATAGTCACAACTACAAAGCGGCTTGCCCAGATTACACAGATTTCAACGTTTGAAGAAGAATTGGCTCAAAAATAGCAAACTCGTTCCAGCTTTAGCTGAACATCGAAGCTTCAGTGACGAAAGCGCCTAGCCCATAACAAAAGCCCTTACCATTAATCCGATTCAGTTCATCGAATCAATGGAAGGGCTTTTTTCTTTTATCTTAAAAGGCTGTATGCTCTGTTCGGGCAATAATTTCCTCCTGCAGAGCTTCGCTGAGATCGCAGAAATAATCGCTGTAGCCGGCAACACGAACGATGAGATCACGGTACTTTTCCGGTTCCTTCTGAGCTGCCCGCAGGGTCTTAGCGCTAACAACATTGAACTGAATATGGTGACCGCTCAATTTGAAGTAGGAGCGAACGAGCTGGACTAATTTTTCAAGACCTTCATCCCCCTCCACTACTTGGGGAGTAAACTTCAGATTCAGCAAAGTACCTCCTGTGCGGGCATGATCCATTTTCGAAGCGGATTTGATAACCGCCGTCGGTCCTAAGCGATCAGACCCTTGAACGGGCGAAATCCCTTCAGAAAGCGGTTCCCAAGCCCTGCGGCCATCAGCCGTCGCACCAATGACCGAGCCGAAATAGACGTGACAGGTGGTTGGCAGCATGTTAATGCGATAAACCCCGTCTTTCGTCGTTGGCCGCCCATTGACTTCGTTATAATAGGCGTTGAAAATGTCAACCATGATTTCATCGGCATAATCATCGTCATTGCCAAAATGGGGAGTTTTGTTCAGCAGCAGCTGACGAACTCCTTCGCATCCCGTAAAATTTTGTTCTAAAGCCTTCAGCAGTTGTTCCATGGTCAAGTCCTTTTGCTCATAAACATGATAACGAATGCCTGACAAGGTATCTGTAAGGCTGCCCAGACCAACGCCCTGAATATAGTTCGTATTATAGCGGGCACCACCGTCGTTGTAATCCTTGCCTTTAAGAATGCAATCGTCGATGAGTATGGACAGAAAAGGCGAGGGCATGTAGGCTGCATAAAGACGCTCGATGATATTACTTCCCTTAACCTTAATGTCAATAAAATAATGAAGCTGCTTTTTAAAGGCCTCAAAAAGTTCTTCATAGGAGCTAAAGTTATTTGGATCACCGGTTTCCAGACCTAATTGCCGACCTGTCCGCAGATCAATCCCGTTGTTCAAGGTCAGTTCAAAAATTTTCGGCAAGTTGAAATAGCCTGTAAGGATATAACTTTCTTTGCCAAAGGCGCCTGTCTCAACGCAGCCGCTGGTACCGCCTTGGCGGGCGTCCTCAATGGATTTACCCTGGCGCAGCAGCTCTTCAACCACAGAGTCGGCATTAAAGACGGAAGGCTGACCCCAGCCTTTGCGGATGATGCGAGCCGCTCTCCTGATAAAACGATCAGGATTCTTTTTGCTCAATTGAATATTGGAACTCGGCTGTAAAAGGCGCATTTCATCGATAACATCTAACACGAGGTAAGTGACATCATTGACTCCATCCGACCCATCCGCTTTAAGTCCGCCACTGTTGATATTGGCAAAATCCGTATACGTTCCGCTTTCCGCTGCGGTTACCCCTACTTTAGGCGGTGCCGGCTGGTTGTTAAATTTAACCCAAAAACACTGCAAAAGTTCCTTAGCTTTTTCTTCGGTCAAGGTCCCATCAGCTAACCCTTGCTTATAAAAAGGATATAAATGCTGATCCAGCCTTCCAGGATTAAAGGCATCCCAAGTGTTAAGTTCTAGGATAACACCGAGATGCACAAACCAGTAAGCCTGCAGAGCCTCCCAGAAATTTTCCGGGGCATGGGCAGGAACATGGGAGCATACTTCGGCAATGGTTTCCAGTTCCGCCTTGCGCAGCGGGTCTTTTTCAGTTTGAGCGATTTCCTTAGCCTTTTGGGCATACCGCTCAGCAAATGTAATGATTGCTTCAGCGCAGATCCTCATGGCTTTTAGTTCTTCCTGCTTCTGATACGCTTCTGCATCGTTTAAATAATCCAGCCTTGCCAAGTGATCGTCAATTTTCTGAATAAAATCCAAAAAGCCGAAGCGATAGATTTTATCATCAAGAACGGTATGGCCCGGTGCCCTCTGCTCCATAAACTCCGTGAAAATACCCGAATCATAAGCAGCTTTCCATTCCTCGGACATCTCCTGAAAAATTAGATCGCGCATGGAATTTCCTTGCCAGTAAGGAATAATTTCCTGTTCGTAAGCATCACGAACCACCTGACTTACTTTAAAAGAAATCTTGGGTCGTGAGTCAAGAATATCCAAATCCTCAAGGGAGTGACAGCAAAGTTCAGGATACGTATAAGTCGCCTTAGGCGCAGGTCCTCGCTCCCCTACGATCAATTCTCCTGGATTGAGACATATCTCTTTGCGTTCCAGCACGTATTTAAAGGCCAACGCTCTGCGGACAGGCACGGAGGTATTGCCGGATTGACGATAAAATTCCGTCATCAATTCCGCCCTTTCCGCAGAAATATAGGCTTCAGTTTCTAAACTCTGCTGCCTGAGCATGGTTACTCGTTCATTCATTTCGACCTCTCCTCCCCTCGGAAACTTCTTGATACGTTATTAATTTAATGCTCAATATATCAATACTAAATATAATGTTTTAGATGAATAAGCAGCAATACTAACCACCGATTTTAACCTTTAAGCCATACTGTTCCAGCTCGCCCTTGATCCGCTCCATCTGCTCACTCTCAGGAGCCTGGATATCCGGCAGCTGATATTCCAGGCCCAACCGTTTGTATTTATCCACACCAGCCCGGTGATAGGGCAGCAAATGAAGTTCTTGAACTCTTTTCAAGGAGGCAACGAATTCTCCAAGTTGGTGAAGGTTTTCTTTATCATCATTACAGCCGGGAATGATCGGTACACGAACAAGAACCTTAGGATGGTGCTCTGCCAGCCAGCGCAGATTGTCCAGAATAAGTTCATTCGGCACCCCGGTGTAGTATTGGTGTCTCTGGGAATCCATGAGTTTTAGATCGTATAAAAAGAGATTAACATAGGGGCTGATCGTTTGGAGAATTTCAGGCTTAACATAGCCGCAAGTCTCTACTGCTGTGTTTATCTCCTTCTTTTGACAGTCTTGAAGCAGTTCTGTTAGAAAGGTAGGCTGCATCAAGGCTTCTCCTCCTGAAAAAGTAGCCCCTCCTCCCGATTCATCATAAAAGACCAAATCTTTTTCAATCTCAGCCATAACCTGACCCACAGACATAGTTTTTGCCACCAGTTCTCTCGCTCCGGCATGACAGACTTTACAGCAATCCCCGCACACCTTGCACTGAGCACGCTTATATTCCAGTTTACCGGACGTAAGCCCAATTGCGTCTCTGGAACAACTTTCCAGGCACCGACCGCAGCCGATACAGCGATCCGGCCAATAGAACAGCTCTTGGTCATACTTTTGACTTTCCGGATTATGACACCAAAGACAATTGAGAGGGCAGCCCTTAAAGAAAACTGCCGTTCGAATACCTGGGCCATCATGAATAGAATATTTCATAATATTGATGATCTTACCATCTGTCACCTTCAACACTCCGTCTGTCTTGCAATTAAAGAATGATCCAAGGCACAACTTCCAAAATACGCTCAAAGGAGGAAGGAAAGCTGCTCTCCCCCACTAATAGTAACACCGCCGCCCGAATAAAAAAAGGAGATTTCATCCATATTCCTTCTATTCTCCCAGATAAGCCTTTGTTATTCTCTCGTCTTGCCTGAGCTCGGTACTGTCCCCTTCCATGACCAGCTCACCGGTCTCTAAAACATAGCCATAATCCGCTAATTTTAGGGCTATCTTAGCATTTTGCTCGACAAGCAAGATTGTAGTTCCTTCAGAATTCAGCTGCTTAATAATCCGCATAATATCTTGAACAATCAGAGGAGCCAATCCCATGGAAGGCTCGTCTAACAAAAGAAGCTTGGGGTCAGTCATCATAGCGCGGCCTATGGCTAACATTTGCTGTTCCCCACCAGAGAGAGTTCCTCCGATTTGTTTTTGCCGATCTTTTAAACGGGGAAACATTTCAAAAACGTGTTCAATTCGCTTACGGCGCAAGGATTCATCTTTAAGGGTAAATCCCCCTAGTTCAAGATTTTCCTTAACCGATAAATCTTTGAAAATTCGCCGTCCTTCGGGAACATGGATTAAACCCATGCTGACAATCTTGTGGGCTTTCTCTTTACTTATATCCCGGCCATAAAACTCGATTTTGCCTGCAGATGCTTGAATCAATCCGGAAATCGTCTTTAACGTTGTTGTCTTTCCGGCACCATTGGAGCCAAGCAGGGTCACGATCTTACCCTTGGGCACTTCCAGACTTACTCCTTTAAGAGCATGAATTTTCCCATAAAACGTTTCAACATTTTGCAGGACGAGTGCTAAGTCGTTCATTCCTCATCCTCCTTACCCAAGTAGGCTTCGATAACTTTGGGATTGTTCTTGACTTCTTCAGCAGATCCTTCAGCTATTTTCTGGCCATAGTCAATGACCACAATTTTTTCCGAAACTTTCATGACCAACCCCATATCATGTTCTATCAACAGGACTGTGATACCTAAATCCTTCTGAATGCGTCGTATTAAGTCTACTAACTGGTCTTTTTCATCATGGTTGAGACCGGCAGCCGGTTCATCCAATAAAATAAGTTTTGGATGAGTAGCCAAAGCTCTGGCCCACTCTACACGACGTTGGTCACCATAGGCCAAATTACGGGCCAAACGGTCTTGTTTATCTAAAATACCTACAAAGTCAAGACACTCTTCACTGACCTGCCGAATTTTCTTTTCTTCCTGACGCTGACTCGGAAGTCTTAAAACAGCCCCCAGGACACCGGCAGACGTTCGGCTGTGCATGCCGGACATGACATTTTCCAAAACCGTCATATCTTTGAATAAACGCAAATTCTGAAACGTTCTCGCCATACCCAATTTTGTAATTTTATACGGCTTCTGCCGAAAGATACTTTGACCTTGAAATAAGATATCGCCTTCACTGCCTTTATAAAAACCCGTCAGGCAATTAAAAGCTGACGTTTTTCCTGCACCATTGGGTCCTATCAGACTTACAATTGAATTCTCATCCATATCGAAACTAAGGTTATTTACAGCTGTTAACCCGCCAAAACGAAGAGTTAACTTTTTCACTTCTAAGATAGGCATTATACTCATCCTTTTTTTTAAAGTTCCGGACATGCAAGTCGCTTTCTCAACGTTTCTATAAAGGAGGTAAAAAACATTAAACTTCTAAGTTCATTGAAACCCAAATGCCTCTCTAGCTTTTTCGTTCCGGCCAAAGACCTTGAGGGCGAAATACCATAATAATAACCAGGAGAATGCCAAATAAGAGCATCCGCATTTGACCAATTTCGCGAAATATCTCCGGGAAGAAAACCAGGAATACGGCTCCCAGAATTGCACCGGGAATCTTACCCATTCCTCCTAAGATTACAGCCAGGAGAATCATCGCCGATTGAGTAAAGGCAAAGGTCTCCGGCGAAATGGCTGTCATCTTAACTGCAAAAAACGCTCCCGCCACACCGCCAAAGGCAGCTCCAATCATATAGGCGTAGAGTTTTGTTTTTACAGGATCAATGCCCATTGCTTCAGCAGCATCTTCATCCTCGCGAATATATTGCCATGCTCGTCCCAGACGAGAATGATAAATGCGCAGAGACACAATAATCGCCAAAATGACTAAGATAAAAAATGTATAATAAAAATCAGTAATTTGATACAGCTTATGGCCAAAGATAGTCGGCCGTTGAATACCTACCAAACCACTTGCCCCACCTGTAATCTTTAAGTTGCGGGCGGTGATGCGGGTGATTTCCCCGAATCCCAAGGTTACGATAGCTAAGTAATCGCTGCGCAGTCTTAAGGTCGGTCCCCCGATGATAATCCCGGCTATAACACAAAAGATAACAGCGATAGGTATGGTAAGCCAAAAGTTCAGGCCGTATCTCATAAGGATTCCCGTTGTATAGGCTCCTACAGCAAAAAAAGCAGCATAGCCAAGGTCAACTAAGCCGGCATAACCAATAACGATGTTTAATCCCAGAGCCAGAATAATATAGAAAAACGTATTCGTCATAACTTCTTCTATATAGTTATTGACACCCAGAGGCAGTAAGGTAACGATGATAATCAATAGGGACAATAATAAAACACGCGTTTTTTTGCCCTTTATCGTTTCAGGCACACGATCTTTAAAACCAACAGAATTAACCATCTGCTACATCCTCTCAATCTCGCTTTTACCCAAAATTCCGGTCGGTTTTGTAACCAGCAATAGGATTAAGATGCCAAACGTAAAAACGTCTTTCCAAGCAGAGCCTACAAAAGGAAGCTGCGTTCCGGCCGTTTCCAAAAGGCCTAAAATAAGGCCCCCGAGCATTGCTCCCGGTATACTGCCGATTCCGCCGATAACTGCTGCGGTAAATGCCTTTAAGCCAATGATAAAACCCATGTAAAAATGAATGCTTCCATAATAAACTCCTGCCATGACACCGGCAGCAGCAGCCAAGGCTGAGCCGACAAAAAAGGTTAAGCTGATGGTCTTAGTGACGTTAATTCCCATCAGGCGGCAGGCATCCTGATCAAGGGCTATGGCACGCATGGCTTTGCCATACATCGTGCGATTGATAAACCAATATAAGCCAAGCATCAGAATAGCCGTCGCAACCACCATAATTATCTGGGTATAGGTAATATTCAGAGGCCCGACACTGATTCCGTCGTAGCCCAGACTGGTTGTGAAGGCTTTATATTCTCCGCTCGTCATAACCATGACGGCGTTGAATAAGGTAAAGGATACACCTACCGCCGTAATTAAGAGAGACATACGTGGGGCATTTTTATTTAAGAGGGGCTGGTAGGCAACCCTATGTATTACTATTCCTAGGAATCCCACAAGAACCATACTGATCACCAAAGCGGCAGTAATTCCTAACCAACCGATCCCCAAAACACTTCCAAAAAGACCGAGAGCCCCAAATCCCACAAAGGCCCCTACCATATAAATATCCCCGTGGGCAAAATTAAGAAGTTTTATAATGCCGTAAACCATGGAATAACCGAGAGCTACAAGGCTATAAAAAGAACCTAAAATTAATCCATTCACAAGTTGTTGAATAATAATATAAAAATCTGTCATAACATGCACCCCTTCACCCTCTTTGAACTAAAGACAAAGATTGTCTAAGGACGACTGGGAAAAAGTACCCGGTCGTCCTTAGCATCAGTTAGTTTTATACTTTTTTATTGCAGAACAAATTGTCCGTTCTTGATTTGCAAGACGATAAAGTTACTCTCTTGTAACGTCTTATTGGGAGCAAAGGTTACTTTGCCGGCTAGGCCCTGGAAATCCTTGGTTTCGATCAAGGCCTTAATGATCGCCTTGCCATCAGTATTTCCAGCTCGTTTCATAGCATCTGCCAGCAAGTTTATCCCGTCATAAGCCAACGGGGCATAAGCTCCGGGAGTCTGGCCATATTTCGCTTTATAAGCATCGGCAAACTGTTTTGCCGTCGGGAGGAATTCGGCAACGGGAGGCGACAGTACATAGGTGCCTTCTCCGGCAGCTCCGGCCATCTGGATAAGTTTAGGATCGCTGCTGCCGTCACCAACAACAATAGCTCCTTTATAACCGCCTTGACGCAATTGCTTAATTAAGAGGGCACCGTCTGCATAGTAGGCAGTCCAAAATACCAAATCCGTATTTTTAGATTTCAAACTTGTTACTAAGGATGAAAAATCCTGTTCTCCTTTAGTAGTAACGTCATGAGAAACTACTGTATTTCCTGCGGCTTTCCAAGCAGCTTCGGTTTGCTTTGCCAAATCAGAGGAATATGCATCCCCTTGTTCTACGATGGCAACATTTTTAGCTCCCAGCTTTTTAAAGAGTTCGACTGCTTTTTGAGTCTGGTGTACAGCCGTACCATTAATTTGGAAGGTATTTCCGGGATTTTCATCCGTAATTTTTGATGAGTTGGCAGCTTCAACGATATACGGAATATTTTTCTCGTTGTAGATTGTTAAGGTTGGAACAACTGCGCCGGAACAATATCCTCCGACAATAGCTACCACTCCTTCAGAAACTAACTTATTGGCAGCTGCCGTTGCTTGCTGGGGATCACAGGCATCATCACCTGTAACGGTTCCTAATGTTTTACCATTAATTCCGCCTTTGGCATTCACCTCGGCGACAGCCATTTTGATAGCATTTTCCATATCTTTACCGTAGGTCGCCTCAGAACCGGTCATGGGTAATGGTACGCCGATCTTAATATCTCCGCTGCTTACTGTTGACTGATCGGATGAACCTGATGACGATGCACTGGATTGGGTACCGCAGCCTGAAACAATTACCGTAAAGGATAGAAGTGTCACCGCAAGTACACTAAGAAACTTTTTGGACATTTCAAATTTCCCCTCCTCATTTATGTAGGTTGCATTCCGTTGTAATTACAAGCTAAACATCACCTCCTATTTCCGGATCTAAACTCTTTCCCCCCAAAATGACCAGAATTACACAAATATTCAGACCTGGTTAGATGCAGAAAATAGTACCCACCCCCACTTATAGAAGTGGGGGGCTTAAAAACTGGATCAAAATAACCTCAGCTTAGCTATTGATAACAAGCCGAATCAGCCAAAGGTAAAAAAATCATAAATAAGGTAAGGTACCACTCAAAAGCAGCACCGGAACTTTTATAAAACAATTAGGCATAACAGGTTATATAGTAAAAATATGGCAATATTCTATAATCTAATACTCCGCCTTGTTCTTGATAAACAACGTTGTTTCCTCAAAAACTGTCAAATTTACAAATACATTTCTTTTAAAACATATTTAATATGATGATATAGTGCAATAGTAGCTCTGTCAATAATTTATTACCTAATATACATTATACTTTATGCGTGTTATATATAAGAAAGGAAACCATTAGGTTAATCGTCTTAAATTGCCAAATTCTTTCGTCGGAATACGAACCCTGAAAGAAACAGACAAGTTCCTGAAATACAGCTCAAGATAAGGCATTCTTTTGCCGGCAGCAATTTCCCCCGAAGAACTTCTTGGGGGCGAAACAGAGCAAAGGGCGTTACGTTTTGCAAGCCAGCAAATCGTTCACTGAGAGATGACATTACGTCGAGCCCATAAAAAATTACAGTTAAAGCGCTTACCAAAGGAACAGATTCTTCTTCTGAGTTTAGGGACACACCAAAGAGCATGCTGTAGCCACTGATCACCGTACTCAAGCAAAACCCTAAGATTCCCATTCTGAAAAATCCCCACCTGTCAATGGTTACCTTAAAAAAAGCTGCTGCAGAATATATCCCTCCCACCGTAGCACCGGTTAGCATCATTAATTCCGTTAAAAGCACTCCAATTTGGGTATTGATAATTTCTGAGCGGGACACTGGTGCTGACAAAGGATAAGCCATAAAACCTTGTTCAAGCATATGCGCAGTCAGAGCATTTGATGCGCTTATTCCGTAAACGGAAATAAGCAGCGTCCAGAACCTTCCTAATAATTGCGCCGAGATATAGGATTCATAAGATATATCTGTTTCTTCCGCGGAAACACCAAACGCTCGTTTAACCGGTGTTGGAAAACTGTTGGGAAGATCTTCGATCACAGGTGATTCAATAAGAATCGGATAAACCCAGGTTATCAGCCACTCATAAAGCATCAGACCAAGGGAATAACCTATGACCTTTTTACCTTCATATTTAAGCATTGACCAATACAATGCATCGTTCATCATCGTCACCTCGACGTTTCTTGACACTCATCCTTTTTTCGGGCAAAGAAATAGTGGGACGTTCCCAAAGGCATAACCGCAAGATCAACATCGTCGTATCCGGTTTGGAGCAATAAAGATCTAATGTCCTCTGTGGTGGGAAGTCCCTCGAAGCCCTGATGGCAGGCCAGAAAGAAGCTCATAAGATTTTGGGGAAGATGAGTCCGAAAGACTCGAACAGGAGAGCCCTTGCGTACTGCTGTTAAGATCCCTACTTGACCGCCCGGATTTAAAAATTCTCTAATGCTTCCCAGAAGTTGAATTCGTTGTTCCTGGGTGAAGTAGTAGATACTATTGTTGAGCAGACAAAGATCGAAGTTACCTAATTCCAAGAGAGAGTCTTTTTGCTGATAAACTAAGGAGAAAATATCCTGACAGAGAATCCGGATTCTTCCGTTGAACTCTTTAACTTTTTCCTGCGCTCTTTCAGCAACGGCGGGATTCATTTCAATACCTACTCCGCATAGATCTGAAAATTCGCTGCCTAAGATCTTTAAATAGCGTCCTTCCCCGCAGCCTAGATCCAAGACACTCTTCCATTGTTCTTTTTGACACTTACTGCGCAAGTAGGGCCAGACGAATGGCTCAGAAGCGATGGACGCTTTGGCGATCAGTTCTTCTTCCATATCTTTCTCTAACGTTAATTTTGCACGTTGTTTGGTAATCAGATGAGGAAGTTCGGCAAAGCCTATGGCCCAATGTTCTATAAGTTCCTTATATAAGGCCTCTAAGCCAAGGCTTCTATATTTATTAACAGCTTTTGCTAATTTCGTCGCTTGAAAAAGATCATTCTTCTTGGTTAGCAGCTCCATATAGTGAGCTTGTTCTAACCAATGATCTAACAAGATTTCATCCCACTCTGGATGTATGATCATCAGTTCTTTTAAACTTCTTGCTGTTTCCATCTCCGTCCAAAGATTTAGCTCTAAACCGGTTTGAACCACCCACAAAAAACCAAGGTATTCCATCATACTGGTGGTTTTTGCCAGCAATGACAACATACTTACGTCCAAGTGTCTCACTCCTCCATACTTTTCCAAGCAAATCGTTTCTCCGTTCTAAAGGCAGAGGTCTTTCCTCTCAAAAACATAACAGGCAAGGGTCAAAAAGGCCGTTGATAGGGTCATTAATGACACGGTTTGCCAAGCGGGCGTGTCTCCTTCCAGTACTTCTTGAGGACGAAACCAACCAAAGATCGTAAGATATTTAACCCAGGCAAAGCGATCATCAAGACCCGAAAAAATGTCCAGGGCATAACCGCTAAACGCCAAACAAGCAGCGCTCAGAATAACGTATTCCTCATTATTAAAAAGGGTTGAAAAGAATAAGCTGTAGGAGCCTACGGTGAGAAACAGGGCGATAGCCAGGACTCCCAGACTAAAATAGGCTTTTTGGGCCAACGATAAGGCGAATAGTTTTGCTTCTGCCCATATCCCTAACTCCGTCAGAAGAACCATAAGAACCAATCCACTGATGAGTACCGCAGCCTGGGTTGAAAAAACCTCCCGCCGTCCTACAGGAGAGGACAGCAAATAAGCCATTCCACCCTCGGAAACATATTGGGCTATTAATTCGTTAGCCGTACTTATAGTGTAGATTCCCATAACCAGGACCCAAACCTGCCCGAAGCATTGACTGGCGGCAAAAGATTCAAAACGGCTGAGAGCATAATCTGAAGTCAGCCTAAAAACCCGCGCCAATTTCGGCAAGTTCTGAGATAATTTAGTTATACTACTCGACTGAGACAAGGTCGGAAAAACCCCAATCAACAAAAGATTATAAAGGGACAGGCCCAAGGCATAGCTGCAGGTTTTTTTACGTTGTCTTTTAAACATGGCTCGAAATAATGCTCTGTTCAACCGCCTCCCCCCTTTCGTAGAACTGCATAAATGCTTCTTCTAATTCCGTCATCCTCTGCAAAAAATCCTTAACCTGAACTTGAGCTAAAACCTTTAAAAGCGGATTCATATCACCCTGAATTTCAACAGAAACTTGATTAGCGCCGATTCGGCCAGCTTTTAAACCGCTTTCACAGATAAGTTGAGCTTGTTCAGGAGTTTCCAGCGTAATTTCAAACGTCCGGCGTTGTTCCTGCCGCAGTTTTTGAATACCTTCGACAGCGGCCAGCTTCCCTGCCCGAATGATCCCTACCCTGTCACATGTCCGTTCTATCTCCGGAAACATATGTGAAGAAATTAAGATGGTTTTTCCACGGCTCTTTTCCTCTAAAACTAAATCGATAAATACTTTTTGCATCAGGGGGTCGAGACCGGAGGTAGGTTCATCTAAAATTAAAACCTCGGCATCCAACATCATCGTGTTAATAATCCCTAATTTTTGTTTCATCCCTTTGGACATTTTTTTAATAGGCTGTTTTAAGTTAAGATCCAAGTGCTCAGCTAAAGCATCTCGCCGCCTTGAAAAAACGAGACGGTTCCCATGCATTCCTGCCATTAGATTCAAAAACTCAAGTCCGGACATCTCTTTAAGAAAATTCATTTCTCCGGGAAGATACCCCACGAAAGCTTTAACCTCCTTGGACTCTTCCCAACAATCTAAGCTCTTGATCCGGGCAAATCCGGCGTCCGGTTTTAGAAAGCCCATTAAATGGCGGATTATCGTGGTCTTCCCTGCGCCATTGGGTCCTAATAAGCCAAATACTTCACCCAGCCGAACATGAAAGGTGACATCTTTAAGCCCAACAATGCTGTTTGAAATTGCCTCCTTATTCTTTCCCCGAGCTTTTGTATAAATCTTCGATAATCCATTAACCTGAATCATGGTTTAACACCTTCTTAGACGTAAATACTTTTTTGAACCAGTCTTTTATGCTCCACTGCTCCCATAGCCAAAAACGCCGCAAGGGTTTGATTAACTCTGCTAAACTCATGGAAGGATCGAGTTCATGAATAATTCCTTCAAGAATTAACAGTGATTTACCTAAGAGGATAAACTCAGGAGGAAATTCAAGCTCATATTGAAACGCCAGATTCATACAGTCGTTAATGACCTTCTGCAAATCCACTTGGCCAAAGGGAACGTCCAAATGTCTTCGCTGTATCTCCACAAGGTCCTGACATAAACTTGCAAAGTCAACCCTTTTCGAAGAAACTCCCAACCGCAATATAGCTCCAGCCAAGGCTTGAGAATTACGCCGTCTTAAGGCCAAGATTGCCTTCAACAACTGTCGTTTTAAACGCGGATTTAAAACTCCTACAATCCCGAAATCGATAAATCCAATCCTTCCTCCGGATAAAACGATAATGTTTCCGGGATGGGGGTCTCCATGGAAAAAACCGTCCCTTAAAACTTGCAGGAGTAATGCCCGTCCTAAAAGCTCAGCGATTGTTCTGCCATCATAAAGAGTTAAGATTTTCTGTCGCTCATTAAGTTTTATTCCTTCAAGATAGGACATAGTCAGAACCTTTTTGGTTGTATGAGCCCAATAGATTTGTGGAAAAATTACATGCGGATCTTTGCTGAATCCCTGTGCCATCCTCTCAGCGTTTTTGCCCTCCGCTAAATAATCCTGTTCTTCTTGCAGCCATCTCGAAAATTCCGCAAGTATTCCCCGGAGGTAATAGCGTTTTAAGTTTGGGAAACGATACTCCACGACAGGAATGATTTCTCTCAAAATTTCCAAATCCGTTTCAATGACTCCCGTATCGGGGCGCTGGACTTTAACCGCAACCGGTGCGCCGGATTTCAAGCGGCCAACATGGACTTGGCCAATCGAAGCCGATGCTAAGGGAGAAGGAGTAATGTCCTGAAATATTTCTTGGATTGGAGCTCCTAACTCCTGCTCGATAGTACGGCTAATAAGAGCAAAGGGAACCTGTGGAACCCTGTCTTGAAGCTGCTCCAACTCATGAATAATGGGTAAAGGGATAATATCCGGGCGTGTGCTCGCAAACTGACCAAGTTTTATAAACGTTGGACCTAGCTCGTTCAAAACTCGGCGAATCCGCTGACCAAGATGTGCCATGACAACTTCATTTTTCCCCTGGCTTTTTAGGCTCTTGCTTTCAAAGAGAATAAAGCCAAATCCATGGCGAATCAGCACGGAAACAATCTCTTGATATCGGCCAAAATGCTGAAAAATCATTTCAAGCACGGGAAAAGCGCTCCTTTTTAACCTTCCTCAACGTCATAATCTATAATATTCCAAGATACCCAATTATGACTCTTTTTCTAACTCACACTAATTTCCAAAGTTCTTACAATCATCTCAATGAAACAAACTAAACTATCCAGGCCAAAATCTTTATTGCTAAAAATCCGGCCTGGATAGTATTAATTTTAATCTTTAACTCAGAAACCCAAAAACGATCGTTTGGGAGTATTTATGATCTGATATCGCTGTAAGGCCCGAATAGCAGTTAAAGCCGTTGTCAGGGGTTCCTCATAATTCCAGCCTTTAGCATAGATTCCGCGATATGACGGCCGAAAGGAGCCATTGGCTTTTTGCGCACTAAGAAGATTCTGGATGCCCTTATCTATGACCTCCTTGGGTACGAATTGGCCATACCTCCATAATCCCGATAAGGCCAATCCCGTCTCCACAATCGAACCCCAGTCTCCTTGATTCTGAGCTTTGAGCAAAAACTCCAATCCCTTTTTGCGAGCCGCTTGAATATTACGCGGAATTGTCCAACGTTCCCAGCTAATTCTCCATTTACTAAGAAGTTCGAGGACCTGAGCCGTGCTGTAGACTCTCCCTTCAAACCAAGAGGCCGGAAAACCTCCCTCCTTATCTTGTTGAGAAATCAGCCAATTAAGTCCTCGCCAAATTGGTTCATTTTGCCCTCGGGAGAAACTCCATAACGCTTCCAAAACATGAATCGTCACATCAACACTTGAGATATAGACAGGAAAATCCGAGGAGACAGCGGGGGGGGCTCCAGTAAAGCTGGGAAATGTTCCCCAGCTTCCATCAGAATTTTGCAGTCTTCTCAGCAGCTCTACACCCTGCTTATTCTGCTTTCCAAGCATCTGATGATAAGCCATTAAGGCAACAGAGGTATCGTCCAGATCCGGATGAGTATGCGGAGGAGTGCTTCCGTAACTCCCGTCGGAATTCTGCCCTTGCTTAAGATAATCCACTGCCTGAGAAAGCCAAGGATACGTTTCATTCCTTTTCAGCTGTTCGCCAAAAACACATACTGCCCAGCCCACCGCCCAGACTTTAAGCTGGTCGAAGGCCGGCCAGCCGCCGCTGGAGTACTGCTTGGAAACCAACCATTGCCCTGCTTTCTCCGCGCGTTTACTATTGCCGCCCCGCCGCAGGAGAGCTAAGATACCTAAACTTGTAGCCACAATATCCTCGGCCCAGGAACCGTCAGACATTTGCGTTTCCAGAAGATAGTTGACTCCTTGGCTGATTCCCTCTGGGGAATCGGAAGCAAGAATTGATGCTGCAACGACGACCGGACGACCATAGAGAGGTAATTTGGTCAAAACTTGGTCTTGAAGAATATTGGGAAGCAAGATTTCTTCCGGAGTAGGTCCTTCTAAACCTGGCACAACCCTTTGACCTAAAGATAATATCATCTCTGAAAATTGCCGGGCCTGAGATAAAAGCCGGATTTTAGCTCTCCAGCCCCCCTCACTTCCTTGTATAACTGAATTAACGATCTGAGTTATTTCCGGATCAGGCTGGTCGCCGGGAAATTTCCCCCAACCTCCGCGGCGATTTTGCCATAACCACTGAACTCCTTGCCTTTGGGCGCTTTCAAACCCTCTTCCTATTGCCAGAAGGGCAAGAGCAGCGAGGGCTGAAGCTCCCGGACTTGGAGATACTCCGTGCATTTCATCAAGATTTCCTGTTACAATTTGTTCTATGCCCTCTGCTACATAGCTCCTGGCTTTAGCAAGACATTCGTTAACATCACCTTTTAGCTCCATAGCACCCTCTCCTTTAAGGCATCCCATAATATGATTTATGTTTGGAGAGGGATAATCGTTCCAATAGTCTTCTTTTCCTTTACTCATGTCAAACCTCTGAAACATTGGAAATAAAAAAAGGTTTTTCATTCTACACCGAAAAACCTTTTTCAAAATTTATTTCTTCACTTGCAATTTTGCTAAAGCATCTGCTAAGGCTGTATTTTTTAGAATTTCATCATTTTGCTTTTTCAAATAAGCGTGTACTTCTTTTTTATTGCCGGTACTCTTGTCAGCCTCTTTGCGTTTCTTAAAAGCAGAGAGTTTTTCCCGGTAACCGCAGACACAAACGAACAATTTATTGTCGCCCTCTCCCCGAATCTCCATTTTCTTGTGGCATTCCGGGCAGCGCGCATTAGATACTTGGGAAATAGCCTGCCTGTAACCGCATTCGCGGTCTTGACAGACGTACATTTCCCCTTTCTTGCCCTTCACCTGTAAGAGGAACTTACCGCAATTAGGGCACTTTGTTCTAGTTAAGTTATCATGTTTAAAGGATTGAGTGCTGCCGTTGACCGTACCAACGAGCTGAGTGGCATACTCCCGCATTTCCTTTAAGAATGTCTGAGCATTTACCCGCCCTTTGCTGATCTCATTTAATTGTTGTTCCCATTGGGCGGTTAACTCCGGTGATTTAAGTTCCGGAGGAACCAAGTTAATCAATTGAATCCCTTTGGACGTCGGCATAATTTCCTGGCCCTGCCTGCTCATATAAAACGAGTTAAAGAGCTTTTCAATGATCTCGGCCCGTGTTGCCGGAGTACCCAGGCCATGACTTTGATCCATAACCTCTCTCAACTGCCGGTCTTCAATCATCTTGCCGGGATGTTCCATGGCAAAGAGCAAGCTGGCTTCCGTATGTCTCGACGGAGGCTTCGTTTTCTTGGCTTCCAGATGTATTGACAAATTCCTCAGCGTGTCACCAGGACTGATTTGGGGTAAGGTCTGCAGCCCCTGATCTTCTCCTTCATCCTCATCCTCTGCCCCTGAGTAAGTCGAATAGACATCTTTCCAGCCTTTTTTGAGGACAATTCTCCCCTTTGTAGTAAATATTTCGCCATTGACTCTCATCTTAACGGTCGTTTGCTGATATTCAAAGGCCGGCGAAAGAACGGCCAAAAACCTGCGCACAATTAAATCGTAAATCTTAAGTTCTTCTGAACTAAGCCTATTCAACATAGCGGGCTGTTCTGTGGGAATGATTGCATGATGATCCGAAACTTTAGAATTATCAACAAAACGTTTGCTAATGTTGAGTTTATTTCTTAAGATTCCTCGAGCCAAATTAACGTAAGGACCCTGGGCAACACTTTTCAAGCGTTCAGATAGTGTCGGTACGATATCCTCACTGATATAACGCGAATCAGTGCGCGGATAAGTCACCAACTTATGATTTTCATAAAGCTGCTGCATAATGTTCGACGTTGTTTTGGCAGAAAAGCCAAATTTACGGTTAGCATCCCGCTGTAGTTCTGTAAGATCGTAAGCTAGGGGGGGCAGCTCTTTCTTAGCCTCTTTTTTTACGTCAACAATTTCTCCAACTTGACCCTTTACTTTCGTTAAAATGCCATTCGCCTTTTGGAAGTCAAAAATGCGGGTTTGACCATTTTGGCCCTGCCAGCGCAGATCAAAAGTTCCTGTGGAGGCAATCGCCGACCAATATTCTTGCGGAACAAATTCCTTAATTTCTCTTTCCCGGTCAACGACCATAGACAAGGTGGGGGTTTGGACACGACCAGCTGAAAGCTGGGCATTGAACTTACAGGTTAACGCGCGGGTAACGTTTAAACCTACCAGCCAATCGGCTTCTGCACGACATTCCGCTGCCGAATACAGCGCGTCAAAATCTTTACCGGGCCGTAAGTGATTAAATCCGTCCCTGATTGCCTTCTCGGTCAGAGACGAGATCCACAACCGTTTAATCGGTTTACGCCAGCCGACTTTCTTAATAATCCAGCGCGCCACCAGTTCGCCTTCACGCCCTGCATCAGTGGCGATAATCAACTCATTCACTTCCGGACTTCTCATTAAACTCTTAACAGCCCCAAACTGTTTAGCAGTTTCTTTAATGACTACCAATTCCATTTTTGATGGCAGCATAGGGAGATCTTCGGCCCTCCAAGTTTTGTAGCCAGCATCATAAACTTCAGGGTCAGCCAAGGTTACCAAATGGCCCAAAGCCCAGGCAACAATAAATTTTGCTCCTATAAGGCAACCATTTCCCTTCTGGGAACAGTTTAAAATTTTTGCTACTTCGCGGCCAACGGAAGGTTTTTCAGTTAATACCAAGGTTTTTGCCATGTCATACTCCTTTTAGTAAAACTCCCACTTCAACAAAGTGGGAGTGGTTCCCATACAAATTCACTGAGCAACATCAATCCATTGTCCACAGGTTAGTTCCTGCAGAGCATCCACTGTTAACTTAATGGCCGTATTGGGTTCACCGGCCGCAGGAAACACATGAGTATAGGCTTGCAGTGAATAATCCAAATAGACCGGAATAGGTTTCTTTAAGCCGAAGGGACAAACACCGCCGACCGGATGCCCGGTGACACTTACTACTTCTTCAGCCTCAGGCATCTTAGCCTTTGTCGCAAAGACGCCTTTAAATTTCCTATTATCCAAACGTTTATCGCCAGCCATCAAAATCATAACAAATTGCTCTTTAGTTTTAAAGAGCAAGGATTTAGCGATTTCTCCGGGGGTTACCTTTAAGGATTCTGCCGCTTTAGCAACGGTGCTGGTATCTTCAAAGGTTAAGATTTCAATATCTTGCTTGTTCTCTTTTAAAAACTCCTTGACAAGTTCAACAGACATAACTTCCTCCTAATATTCAGCGACACACAAATCTTCATTCAGGCAAGCAATAGCTTTGGCATACATTTTTCGATCAATGACAAATTGCATATTGACCTGCCGTAAGGACTGAGCGACACATTTGATATTAATATCATTTTTAGCCAAAGCGTTGGCTGCTCGTGCTAAAATTTTTGGCATCGCGATATTTGAACCAATGACACAGACAATAGCAGCCTCTTGAACTGTTACTGTCTGATAATTTTCTTTCAGCTCTGCAACTAATTGATCATTGAGATCTGATTCCCAAATCACGAGAGAAATACTATTGGCATTTGTTGCTTTGGTAATATAACTAATGTTGTGTTCCTTAAACTTCTTCATGATTTCATAGTCAAAGCCAATTTCCCCGACCATTAAAGTATCATGAATCTCTAAGACCACAATCTTGTCAGAACCAGCGACGATTTCTATTCTGGCCTTGGGTCCAATATAATCCTTGGAAATAAGGGTTCCCGGATGGTTCGGTTCAAAGGTGTTCTTGATGCGCAAATTAATTCCGGCCATTTCCAAAGGTTTGGAAGCATTAGGATGAATGGCCTCCATTCCGATATCTGCCAGCTGATCAGCAACGTCATAATTCGTCTTGCCGACGGGAACAGCCTTTTCAACTCCGACGATCTTGGGATCTGCTGAGGACAGATGAAACTCTTTATGAATAATCGCTTCATTAGCTTGTAAATGCGTTGCTATCTTGGAAAAAGTAATTTCCGAATATCCTCGTTCATATTGCCGCATAATCCCTTCGACTCCTTTAGTATAGCCTGTTGCCACGATAATGGCGTCAAAGGGATTAATGTTTTTAAATGTTCTTTCAATGCGCTCGCTAATGGAAAGCTGCTTTGGATCCCTGAAACCGGTAAGATCCACAAGTTCGGCACGAATCCCCCGATTGCGTAGAATATTAACCGTATTAAAGGCCGAATGGGCTTCTCCAATAGAGGCCAAAAGTTCCCTGGCTGCCGATAAGATACTTCCCCGTTCGACATACCCTGAAGCAATAATATCTTCCATACTGCTCAAATAGGATTTGGTCTGATTAATCCGCTCCACTAAGAAATCACGGCAGACTTGATAGTCCAAACCAATTTCCACGAAAGATTCGTTAATCTGAAGCAGCCGTTCCAATAACTGATTTATGGAAGTTTCATAGTCTTCCCCTTTAATAAAATGTTGGTAAACTCCAGGCGCTTTAGTCTTTTTATCTTCTAACAACCAATTCGTTACCCCGGCATAAGCGGAGACTACAAAGACTCTACCGTAGTGAAAGCCCTCTGAACCCGGGTAACCAATAATGTCATTAAGCACATTTTGAAATTGAGACATAGATGTGCCGCCAATTTTTTCTACAGTTAACATAGTTAATCCTGAACCCCTCTTCTTAATTCTAAAATACAGAAATCCCAATTTTAAGACTATATGATAACAGTCGTATCTTAGTTATACCTCGATCGGCAGCAATTGTCCACCTTAATACACACTCCCCTGACAGTACTGTTCTACTCTTACGATTGGATCAAAGAATTAGCGCCCCCTTGAAATCTTGTTTTCAAGAGTATACGCTATAACTATTAATTCCAAACGACGAAAGAAGGGAAGTAGGTCTATGAAATACCGTAAATTTGGCAGTTTAGATTATCAAGCTTCAGTTCTGGGATTTGGCTGTATGCGTCTCCCGTTCTTGAATGGAGATCCCGGTAAAATCAATGAGCCGGAAGCGATCTCCTTAATCCGTTATGCTATCGACAACGGAGTTAACTACATTGATACGGCCTATCCCTACCATCAAGGACAAAGTGAAGTATTAGTTGGAAAAGCGCTGCAAAACGGTTACCGGGAAAAAGTTAAGCTTGCTACGAAGCTCCCTCTTTTTCGCTGCCAAAGTCCTGAAGACTTTGACCTTATCCTCAACGAACAATTAAAAAAACTTCAAACGGATCACATTGACTTCTATCTTTTGCACGGCCTTAACAAAGCCACCTGGGAAAAGGCCAAGAGCTTTGACTTTGCAGACTTTCTCAAAAAAGCTTTGGCAGACGGACGAATAAAACATGTCGGATTTTCCTTCCATGATAAATTCCCCGTTTTTCAGGAAATTGTCGACGCCTACCCTTGGACTTTCTGTCAAATCCAATATAATTACATGGATACAGAGTTTCAAGCGGGCAATAAGGGGCTAAAGTATGCGGCAGAAAAAGGACTCGCCGTCATCGTTATGGAACCTCTGAAGGGCGGCAAGCTCGTTAAAAATCCTCCGTCTTCCATACTTAACATTTGGGACAAGGCGGAGGTCAAACGATCGCCTGCAGAGTGGGCATTACGCTGGGTTTGGAACCATCCTGAGGTGACCTTACTCTTAAGCGGAATGGGTACTAAGGAGCAAGTTGACGAGAATTTGCGCCTGGCAGGTAATTCCGAAGCCGATTCCCTGACAGACAAGGAACATAAATTAATAGACGAGGTTAGAAAACAGTACTTATCCCTAAACAAGGTTGACTGTACTGCCTGCGGCTATTGCCAGCCCTGTCCTTCCGGCGTAAATATCCCCAACAACTTCGCCCTTTATAATGACGCCCATATATATGATGATTTTAGTTCTTCCCGTTTTGCGTATAACACCTTCTTTACCCCGGAAAGTAAAGCTTCTGCCTGTATTGAATGCGGTGCCTGTGAAGAAGCCTGTCCTCAGCAGCTTCCCATTCGAGAACACTTGAAGGAAGTTCAAAAAGCCTTTGAGCCAAACCCCTCTTAAGTTTAAAAATATAAGGGTTGTAACAGATTCAGAAAATGAACCTGTTACAACCCTTTTCTATAATTTTTCACGTGTCAATCCGAATCAACTTCATTATACCTAAAAATCAAATTAGCAACCTATATACTGTGCCGCTTTCTTGAAAAACCATTTCTGATTCGATTCATTTACCATTTAATAAGATGTTAAATTCATAGCATTATAAGCCCTAAACTTACTGACTTTCAAAACTGCGGCTTGAATTAGCCAGAATAAACAGCGGCTGCCGGAGATAGTCCACCGGATAAAGATCATCTCTTCCAGAAATTAAAGCCATGACTCTAGCCACATTGGAAAGGGGATCTATTGAAAGAATAACAAAGACATCTTTGTCTGCAGTTAAGGGATAAATAACGTTGTCCTTATTTAAAACATCCAGATAAGCGTCCAACGTCAGCACTCTGAAATCTTGATTCCGCCACCGCACATCGTAAAGCTTAAAGGCCTGATGAGCCACAAGGGGTAAGAGGATGTCCTCTGTTAAATAAAGTTCAATCCCCATCATATAACCTTCACCATCAAGATCATTCCAATACTCGCAATGAAACACATTATTGACTGCCTCTCGATAGGTTTTTACCGACAAGCGCATCTGATTTAAAAGTTGGCCCATGCCTGGCCATTTTATTCTTGGTATACTGAGACTTTTGAGGTCGTAATATAATCCAATGTCGCTTTCCTCGAGGGTATACTCAACAGTTGTATCATTGGGCATCAAGTAAATATAGCCCATTTGCATATTGTTGTCACAAGTGATAAGCATAGCACATCTCCCCCCCAAGCTTCGTATTATAGCTTGTCTACCTCTTCTACATATAGGCTCATTTATCCTGCAACAGAAGCAATGACATTATCCTGATGATTTAACAAGATTCACAAAAAAACGGCCTCAATCCTCACAATGAAGAGCAATTTCGACCCATCTTGACGAAGAAAACAGTATAATTTCAAGTTAGACGCCTAACCTCATTTATGATATTCTTAACTCGATTCCTGTAAAAATTAGTCTAGTGGCATTATGCCGCTAAAGGAGTAAATTCATGCCTCGTTTTTCAATCTCAGAACCCCAAATTATGAAACTGGCTGATAATGACCGTGTCTATAAGAAGGGAGTTTCCTATTTCTTAACCAATAGAGTTCGCGATTGTAACTATGACCCTGAGAAAGGTACTGTCAGCGCTTCTGTCATCGGCAATTTACGTTATGAAGTCCAGTTAGTCTTCGCCAAAGAGGGTGCCTTACACTCCTATTACTGTACCTGCCCTGCCTTTGCCGAATATCACGGCGCATGTAAACACGTCATTGCAGTTCTAAAAACTATTCTGCAAAAAACAATGTCCTGGTCTAAGTCCTCGAAACAGAATCAGGCTGTGGAGAAATTCCTTCAAGCCTTTTCTCATCAGCAGCGGGACTTTCATTTAGAAGAGCTAACCTTAAATGCAGAGCTCACTATTATGACCGGCTATCACTTATCGGCTGATTTGCAGCTTAAAATTGGGCTGCAGCGCCTTTATGTCATTAAAGACTTAGAGCAATTCCTTACTGCTCTTAAAACAGGCCAATCTCTGGAATTTGGCAAACAATTCACCTTTGAGCCTCAGCGTCAAACCTTTAAGCCAGAAGATCAAGCACTGGTTTCCATGTTAATTAAGATGTATGAACAGCACGCTTCTCTTCTTGAAATGCAGGGAAACTATTATAGTTCAAGTTTGTTTAAACAAAGACCCCTGCCTTTATCCGGCTATTATCTGACGAAATTTTTAGATGCAATGGGCAATAAAGAATTTCTTTGCCAAGTTAATAGTTCGAGTCCTCAAAGAATGCGGATTGTCAGAGACGGTCTGTCCTTGGAATTTTCTTTGAATTCCCAAGATCAAGACCTCTCCTTGACCCTGGAGTCCACCGATATCCCTCTGCAATTAACTGCTGACGGCAGCTATTATTTGTACCGACAAACGATTTATCAAGCAACTACAGCTCAAAAAGACCTGCTCCCATCCCTTATAAGCAGTCTTGACAGAAATGCTGTGACAGACATTGTTATTCCGGCCGCTCAGAAAGAAACGTTTGTCTCTGAATCCTTGCCCATGATTGAAAAAATAGGAACGGTCTCTATAGACCCTGTCTTAGAAGATAAATTCAGTCAAGATGCGTTAGAAGCCAAACTATTCTTTGATCGCTCTGAAGATCTGGGCATTACGGCCCGCTTAGAATTTCATTACGGAAATGTTGCCATAAACCCTTTTACCTCAACTCGAGACATTATCAATGACTCTGCCGATGAAACCATCCTCATTCGCTCCATCACCCAAGAGCGGACAATCCTTAGTATTCTGGAGCAGGCCGAATTTATCGTTTCCAAAGGACGCATTTACCTTGATGACGACGACAAAATCTTTCAATTCATAGCTAAAGGACTCCCTCTGCTTCAGAATCTGGCCGAGATATACTATTCCGATCAATTCAAACTCAAAATTCGTTCCGCTCCGGCCTTTTTCGGCCAAGTTCGTTTAAATGAAACCTCAGACATCCTTGAAATATCCTTTCAATACAACGATATTGATCCCAGCGAATTGACAGATTTATTTCATTCCCTGCATTTAAAGAAAAAATACCATCGCCTTCGCGATGGTTCCTTTCTTGATTTAAACCAACCTGAGTTAACCTCAGTAGCTCAGCTCTTTGATAATTTAAATCTCAATGTCAAAGATCTGGATCAAAAACTTATTAATATTCCCAAATACCGAGCCATGTATATTGACAGTTTTCTTCGTCAGGCTAATCTCCCCGGAATGCAGCGCAACAAGGCCTTTAAACAACTCGTGCAAAGCGTTCTTGAGCCACAGGATGGCGACTATGTAATTCCCGCAGACGTGAGTCATGTTTTGAGAGATTACCAAAAAACTGGGTTTCAATGGTTAAAGACTTTAGCTGCCTGCGGTTTAGGCGGTATACTGGCCGATGACATGGGCCTGGGCAAGACTCTCCAAATTCTCTCATTCATTTTATCCGAAAAAGAGGCTTCACCAGATCCTGCCCTGGTTATCGCCCCGACCTCACTGATTTATAACTGGCAGACAGAAGCTCAAAAGTTTACCCCCTCTTTAAAAATTCTTGTCATCGATGGAACACCACAGGAGAGGCAGGCTCAAATAGAACGTATCGGCCAGTGGGATCTTGTAGTTATCTCCTATCCCATTATTCGCCGTGAGATTGACAATTTAAAGGATGTTATGTTTTCTTATTGCTTTCTTGATGAAGCCCAGCATATCAAAAACTCACAAACCCTGAATGCTAAATCTGTTCAACAAATTCAAGCCAAAGGATATTTTGCCTTAACAGGAACGCCGATCGAAAATTCTCTTTCTGAGCTATGGTCTCTTTTCAATTTCATCATGCCCGGCTATCTCCTCACTTACCCAGAATTCCGCCAAAAGTTCGAACTACCCATTGCCAAAGGGGAAGACACGCCTCTTACCGAGCTAAGCCGCCATGTAAATCCATTCATCTTACGCCGCCTGAAAAAAGATGTTCTTAAAGAACTGCCGGATAAAATTGAAACACAGCTTTATGCGTCTTTAACAGAGGAACAGAAAAGACTATACCTCGCCTATTTACAAGAAGCAAAAGGTCAGATAGCGCAAGAACTGGCTACAGTAGGCTTTAATAAAAGTCACATTAAGATTCTCGCAGCCCTTACCAGACTTCGGCAGATTTGCGGCCACCCCGCCACATTCCTCGATGATTATGCTGGTGAAAGCGGGAAAATGCTGCTCTTGCAAGAAATCCTCACAGATGCCTTGGGCAGCGGTCACCGCATCCTTCTTTTCTCCCAATTTACAACCATGCTGAATCTTATCCAAAAGTTTTTAAACTCACAGAACATTGAGCATTTCTATCTTTCAGGAGCAACCAAAGCTGCCGAACGGCTAAAAATGGCCAACTCCTTCAATGCAGGAACCGGCCAGGTCTTTTTAATTTCCCTCAAGGCTGGAGGGACAGGCCTTAATCTAATTGGTGCCGACATGGTTATTCATTATGATCCCTGGTGGAACCCCGCAGTGGAAGATCAAGCCACAGACCGAGCTCACCGAATCGGCCAAAAAAACTCTGTTCAGGTCATTCGGCTTATTACCCAAGGCACTGTTGAAGAGAAAATCAGTGCTTTACAAGTTAAAAAAAAGGCTCTCGTAGATTCAGTGATTCAGCCGGGGGAAACGTTTCTTTCCAAATTATCGGAAGAGGAACTTAAGGAACTTTTTGATTTAAGTTAAGTCGTGACACAACGGCATCATAACTTAGTAACACCCGATATATATACCCAGTGAACTCGCTTACGCTAAAGCTGAACATTGGGGCTTCAGATACAATAATGTCCAATGGACATTATTGCCCGACAAAATTCGGCGCGCCCGTACTATACGAGCGCGCCTTTGCTTATTCTCGAACCAAAACAACCTTAAGTCTTAGCAGCATAATACACCATGCTGCCTCTGACCAACGGTGAAATGTCCATTTCTCAGATAACCATTGTTATCATAATATATTTACAAAGTGACACCTTTTTTGAAAATAGCTAACTCCCGAAATTGATTGTTTTCGTTATTAACCCAGCGTCCACTGGCGACTGCAAGGATATAATTAATAAAATCCTCAAGCAAATTCTCCATCGTCACATCTTCGATCAAGCTTCCAGCATTAAAATCGATCCAATGGGGCTTAAGATCATAAATCTGGCTATTGGAAGATATTTTCATCGTCGGAACAAAGCTGCCAAAAGGAGTTCCTCGTCCTGTGGTAAAGAGAACCAGCTGACATCCTGCTGCCGCCAAAGCTGAGGAAGCTACTAAATCGTTGCCTGGTGCACTGAGGAGATTTAATCCCTTGGTTTGCAAAGTATCGCCGTATTTTAGAACATCCATAACAGTGGCAGATCCTGCTTTTTGGGTACAGCCCAGCGACTTGTCTTCCAGGGTAGTAATTCCTCCTGCTTTATTGCCTGGCGAAGGATTTTCATAGACCGGCTGCTTATATTCAATAAAATACTCTTTAAAATTATTGATTAAATCCACCGTTTTAGCAAAAACTCCTTTATCCTTGGCCCTCGCCATGAGCAACGTCTCCGCGCCAAACATTTCAGGTACTTCAGTGAGGACGGCTGTTCCCCCCTGAGCTACCAAAAAATCCGTGAATTTCCCCAGCAGAGGATTAGCCGTTATCCCGGAAAATCCATCGGAGGCTCCGCATTTCAGCCCTACCTTAAGTTCAGAAAGAGGTATCTCCTCCCGCTGATCCCTAACCATCTGCTCATAAAGTTGCTTTAGAATGTTGACCCCTTCGGCCACTTCATCAGACACTTCCTGAGAAACCAAATACTTAATTCTCTGTTGATTATAATCCCCTAAGGACTTTATAAATTCGGGCATGGTGTTATTTTCACAGCCTAAGCCTAAAATCAAAACCCCTCCGGCATTGGGATGCTTCACCACGTCGCCCAGGATTGTCCGTGTATTGACGTGATCATCACCCAGCTGAGAACAACCATAGTTATGCTTGAGAACCATAATATTGTCGATGGCAGTATTCTTCACTTCTTCTTTAAAACGCTCAATAATCTGTTCTGCCGTGCCATTGACACAGCCCACCGTGGGAACGATCCAAAGCTCATTTCTTATTCCTACCCGGCCATCCTCCCGACGATAGCCAAGGAAGTTCAAATTACGCTGAAAGTCTTTCTGCTGGAAATTTTGCGGCTCATAGGAATACTCACTAATACCTTCCAGATTGGTTTTAAGATTATGGGTATGAACATGATCACCCGCAGAAATATCCTGTAAGGCATGGCCAATGGGAAAACCATATTTCAGGACGTTTTCGCCTTGTTTAATATCTTGAACAGCAACTTTGTGCCCCCGGTTAATCTCTTCATGAATAGGGATTGCTCGGCCGTCCAGATCAACAACGTCACCTGTATTCAATTTTCGCAAGGCAATAGCGACATTATCGGCTTGATGAATTTTCAGTAAATCCTTTTTCATAATCAATCACTCTTATAGTAAGTTTTTAAGGGCTTCGGGCATGCCCAGTTTTTCAATAGCTGTCAAGTCCCTGGTAACTGCTTCAGTAAGCCCCGCTACTTCATTCAAGTCCATCTTCCAGTTCTTTTGGTACCCAAGGATCGTGCGGACCAGCTCACTCAGAGCTGCCTCAGAACCATCACACTTCTGCCAGGCTTCTTGGTACAGCCCCAGAATATCCGCATCATCAGCCAGTTTAATTGCTTCGTCCCCTCGTTTACCCTTATAGAATTCTATTAAAGCAGCCAGGGAAAAGACAATTTTTTCAGGCAGCTGCTGATTTCTCCTGACGTATTCTAAAAGTGTCGGCAGTACTCTGGTTTCGAATTTAGACATTGAGTTTAAAGCAATGCTGAGTAAATAGTGTTGGACAAAAGGATTAGCAAATCTCTCCAGAACAGCACCTGCAAAATACTTTAACTCTTCTTGAGGCAGATCCAAGGTCGGAATAATTTCTTCATAAATAACATCTTTAATGAATTGACCAATAACCGGATCGTCTACAGATTGCCCGACGGTATCAAGGCCATAAAGATACGCTACCGGAACCAAGGACGTGTGGGCTCCGTTTAAAATTCTTACCTTTCTCGTTCTATAAGGAGTCATGTCACTGACAAACTTAACGTTAAGCCCTGCCTCTTCCGTCGGAAATTCCTTCTTTACCCACTCTGGGCCTTCAATAACCCAGAGATGGAATTGCTCACCGACTACAACTAAATTATCCTCATAACCCAGTTCTTCTGTAATCTCCTTAATCGTATCCCTTGGGTACCCAGTGACAATTCGATCGACGAGAGAACAGCAAAAGGTATTAGAATTTTCCAGCCAGGTTTTAAACTCTTCCCCAAGCTTCCAGAATTCAACATACTTGAGGACGATTTCTTTAAGTTTTTCACCATTTCGGTCAATCAGTTCACATGGTATAATAATCAACCCTTTATCCTTGTCACCGCCAAAGGTCCTAAACCTGTGATATAAAAAGGCGGTTAACTTCCCAGGATAACTTTTCTGAGGAGCGTCAGCCAATTGATCGTTTTCCGCAAAAGCAATTCCCGATTCTGTCGTATTGGAAATGATAAAGCGTAATTCTGGAGTTTCAGCTGCTTGCAAATACTCATCGTACTGAGTGTAGGGATTGATACCCCGGCTTATACTATTAATCACAGAATGTTCTTTGACGGCTTTTCCCTCTTTAATGCCTTGCAGGTAGAGAGTATACAAACCATCCTGGTCGTTTAACTTGTCAACAAGCCCCTGTTCAATCGGCTGAACCACAATAACACTGCCGTCAAAACCTACAGATTTATTCATTGTATCGATTTGCCAGTCAACAAAAGCCCTTAAAAAGTTCCCTTCTCCGAACTGAAGAACTCTTTCCGGATGCTTTTTATACTCAGGAAAACTCTCTTTGCTTAATTTCATGTCCAAGACCTCCATTACTTGTCTTTATAGCTATCGTTCAATACGTTGTTTACGACCCATGAACTCTAATAATTGTTCAAAATAGGGGTAGCCATCGGAATCACCCTGCGCTAGCGTAGCCATGGCCCCTATTCCATTGGCATATTTGCCGCTTTCCTCCAAGCTTTCCTTTCGTAAAATTCCTGCTAAGAGACCAGCAGCAAACCCATCACCGGCTCCGACGGTATCAATCACTTTCTCTACTTTAAAACCAGGGACATATCGTGATTCAGATTCCTGGCGCAGATAGCACCCTTCACTCCCGAGCTTGATTGCGACTATTTTACTGCCTTGGGCAGTAAAATAGTCAGCTATAGCTTCCACATCCTTTATGCCAAGCAGAAGCTCAGCTTCATCAATACCTGGCATAATAATGTCCGCATAATGAGCGAGTTCTAAAATTGTACTTCTTGCTTCATCAAGACTCCAAAGCTTGAGGCGCAGATTCGGGTCAAAGGATACTAAAACTCCATTAGTTTTAGCTATTTCAACGGCTTTAAAAACAGCTTCGCAGGCACTTGAGGAAAGAGCCGGAGTAATTCCCGTAAAATGAAGTATTTTCGCTTGTTTTAGATAGTCTTCATTAATATCATCAACACTAAGGGTACTGGCAGCTGAGTTTTTACGGTAATAAATGACATTGGGATTAGAGCTTTGATAATTTTCCTTAAATAATAAGCCTGTACTTTCCTGTCTAAGCATTTTTACCTGGGAGGTGTCGACCCCTTCTGCTCGTATGGAATTTAAAATATAGCGTCCAAATTCATCGTCACCAAGCTTGGAAAACCAACCTACCTTATGGCCTAATCTGGCAAGGGCGATAAGGACATTTGACTCCGCTCCGCCTAAGGATTTGCGAAAACCATTCACCTGCCTTAGAGGCCCAGGTGTATCGGGATTAAAAACTACCAAAGATTCTCCAAAACTGACGACGTCCATGGCTATTTCCTCACCTCGGCTATAGCCTTTTGAAACTGCCCAACAAACTGGGCCGCCGTTTTTTCAACAAGTTCATAATCTCCTGTTTTAGCTCCCTTAGTCAATTCGCTGCCTATTCCAACAGCTACTGCACCAGCCTTAACCCAATCCTTAATATTGTCCAAAGTGACTCCGCCGGTTGGCATAAAATTAGCTTGTGGAAGAGGTCCCTTGAGAGCGCTGAGAATTCCCGGCCCAAATAAGCTGGCCGGAAAGACCTTGATAATTTCCGCACCGTATTCTAAAGCTTCAACGGCGTCTCTAACCGTAACCACTCCAGGCATAACAGCCACTCGGTAGCGGTTGCAGAGTTTAAGCACCTCTGGATTCAGGCTGGGACTTACAATAAAATCCGCGCCCGCCCTTATACAAGCTGCAGCCGTTTCCGTATCTAAGACCGTTCCAGCTCCGATAATCAGCTCATGGTCTGTATTCGCTTTACATAGCTCTTTAATGATATCTACTGCACCTGGAACAGTCATCGTTAATTCTATACCCCTGATACCGCCTTTTTGGACAGCCTCGACAATTTGAATAGCTTTCTCTTTGGATTCCGCACGTATTACAGCGATAACCCCGGCTTCAAGAATTTTTTCAATCATTTTTATTCTCTTCATATTTCCGCACCTCAATTATTCCTTACCTAAAATTCCATTCCAAAGTATGCTTTAGCATTTTTAAAGCTGATATTTTCAACATAGTTACCGAGAAGTTCTCGATCCTTAGGGACTTCACCGTTTTCAGCCCATACCCCCAGCATTTGGCAAAGTATTCTTCGGAAATACTCATGTCTCGTATAGGAAAGGAAACTGCGTGAATCTGTCAGCATACCAACAAAGGTACCCAGGGCCCCTAAATTGGCCAAGGTTTTCATTTGTTCCAGCATACCCTCTTTGTGATCAATAAACCACCAAGCTGCTCCCAACTGTATCTTTCCGGCAATACCACTGCCTTGGAAACATCCCATCAAAGTAGCTAGAACATAGAAATCATTAGGATTTAAGCTGTAGAGTATAGTCTTAGGCAGAGCATTTTTGGTCTCTAAGGAGTCTAACAGTCGGGAAAGAGGATAAGCAGCTTTACTGTCATTGACAGAATCAAAACCTGTGTCAGGCCCCAACAGCTTGAGCATGCGGGAGTTATTATTGCGATGGGCATTGATATGAAGCTGCATGGTCCAGCCGAGTTCCGTGTACTTTTGACCTAAGAATTGCAAGGTATGAGTTCTGAATTTTTGTTCCTCCTCAAAACTAATTCCTTGGTCCTGGAGCGCTTTGGCAAATATTCCACTGACTTCTGCCTCAGAGGTCTCTTGGAAGGGGACATAATCCAATGCATGATCCGCAACTCTTCCGCCGACTGCATGAAAGAAATCCAGGCGGTTTTTCAAGGCCGCAAGAAAGTCAGAGTAGTTTTCGATATTTACCTTAGCTACCTGGGCTAACTTATCCACCCAATCTTTAAAACCTTCCTTATCGATGCCAAGAGCCTTATCAGGCCGGAAGGCCGGATAAACTTTTACTTCAAAATCAGCACAGTCTTTAAGTTTGAGATGATATTCCAGGGAATCTGTCGGATCATCCGTGGTACAAATCACCTTAACATTGGACTTCTTGATGATATCTCTAACCCTAAAGCCTTCCCCTGCCAGCAAGGAATTTACCTTTTCCCAAATCGCCGGTGCAGTCTTTTCGCTTAAAACTTCATAGACTTGAAAATAGCGCTGCAATTCCAGATGGGTCCAATGATAAAGAGGATTCCCCAACAGCTTCGGCATGGTTTGGGCCCAGGCCAAAAACTTTTCGTAGTCACTGGAATCCCCGGTAATAAATTTTTCATCAACGCCAACACTTCGCATGGCACGCCATTTATAGTGGTCTCCATAGAGCCAAGCATCAGTTATGTTCTTAAACTGTTTGTTGTCGAAAATTTCCTTAGGACTGATATGACAATGGTAATCAATGATCGGCATAGTTTTGGCATACTTGTGATATAAATCGATGGCTGTTTCAGTTGATAAAAGGAAATTCTCATCCATGAAGGTTGTCATTGTTACCATCTTCCTTTTGTAAATTTGTGCTTTCTGCTTCATATTACTACTGTTTACATATGCCCACTGAATTTATACTAATCATTTTCACTCAGCAGAATAGGTTAAAGTACGCTGTTGTTTTTGACTTTCTAAAGCTAACTCAATGATGCGAATAGTATTCAAGGCCTCTTCGGGTTTGACTGCTAACTTAATTCCTTGGCTGAGCGCAGCGGAGATGTTTTCATAATAAGCTCGATAATCACCCCTGATGGTTTCTACCTTGCCTATATAATGCAAACCATTGACCTCCGTATTTAACACACCCCAATCCTCTGTCGGCTCTTGTCCCCACAAAGGATCATCATTAGGCATCAGCCCTAATTTCAGGGCCGCTTCTTGTGGATCTAAACCGTATTTTACAAATGAACCATTTGTACCGTGGACAATAAAATGGGGTCCTTTTTCTCTTACTAACATACCGGCTTTTAAGGTAACCTTAATTCCCTTCTCGAAATTCAAGATTAACTCGAAAGCATCATCAATTTGGCTATCCTCTCTTTGACGCCGAATATCCGCGGTTACAGACTTTGGTAAGCCAAAAAGAACTTGGGCCTGGTCAATGAGATGTGAACCTAAATCAAAAACGATACCGGCACCGGGGTTCTCTTCCTCTTTCCAGGTATGAGGCCGCAAATAGTTAATATAGCGGTCATAATGAACTTCAACTTCGACGACCCGCCCCAGCAGCCCTTGCTCTATTAGCTGACGTACTGTTTGAAAATCGCCGTCCCAGCGTCGATTTTGAAAGACACTAAGCAGACAGTTTTTCTCCTGAGCCAGCTTTATCAAAGTCTTAGCTTCAGCAGACGTTGCCGTAAATGGTTTGTCTACAACGACATGTTTTCCTGCTTCCAAGGCCAGTCGGGCATAATCAAAGTGAGTTGCATTTGGGGTAGCGATGACGACAAGTTCAATCTCAGGATCAGCTAAAAGTTCCTCAACACTCTTTACAGAAGAAACCCATGGATAACGATCCTTAGCTTTTTGCTCACGACGCTCAACCACCGTTTTTAAATTTAAACCGTTGACAGAAGAAATAATCGGGGCATGAAAAGCCTGTCCTGCCATTCCATAACCCACTAAGCCAACTTCAGTTATTTTGCTCAAATTATTTCACCACCAGTATTAATTTTTATAATTTTTCCAAAACTGCGTTATAAGTAATCGGGTGACCATTTTCAAAATGAAATGGCCACCCAACAAGCATTCAAAGTTTCCTCTTTAGTGAACTAAAATTTTGGGTAACGTTAAAGAAATTGCTGGCACATAGGATAATAACATTAACATACAAAACATAACTGCCAAAAAGGGCAACATGGCTTTAAAGGCCTGTTCAAGTTTCAAATTGCCCATGGAACAGCCGACATAAATGGCAGCTCCAATTGGCGGCAGCAAAAGGCCCATTCCTAAAGCTAACATCATCATAACGCCAAATTGGATTGGATCGACGCCAACCTTTGTAGCAATGGGGAGAAGAATCGGGGTAGCTACCAAAATTAACGGTGCCATATCCATAATTAAGGCAAAAGCAAGTAAGATAAGATCGATCAATAGAATAACCACATGAGGGTTACTGGATAACCCAGTGATAAAACTCATGACTGCATCCGGAATATGAAGATAAGAAAGAAACCAAGAAAAAGCAGAAGATGCGGAAATCAAAAACAGTACAACGGAAAGTTTGCGGAAGGTCTTGACTAAAATATTATGAACACCTTTAGGTCCAACTTCCCGGAAGACAAAGGTAACGATAATCAAAGCATAAACTACCGCGATTGCTGCGGATTCATTAGCGGTAAAAACACCGCCCAAAACTCCTAACATGATAATTCCTGCTGTGGACAGACTTAACAGTCCTTCGGCAATAACACGCAAGCGTTGATTCTTGGGAATGACATCCCCTCGTGGATAATTACGACGCACTGCAATGACATAACTGGTAACCATCAGAGACAAACCCAAGGCAATTCCCGGAATTAGTCCTGCCGCAAATAATCCGGCAATAGATACTCCACCGGCGACTAAAGAATATAAAATCATATTATGACTTGGCGGAAGCAAAACTCCCTGTATAGCACCAGTGCAAGTTACACTGACAGCGTAATCATCATCATAACCGCGCATCCTCATCATGGGGATCATAATACTGCCAATAGATGAAGCATCAGCTACGGCTGAACCTGTAATTCCTCCAAAAAACATAGTTGAGAGAACGTTCACTATTGCTAAACCGCCTCTGAAACGACCGACCAAAAGATTGGAAAGTTTAATGAGCCTTTCCGAAATGCCGCCCTCCCCCATAATTTCACCCGCGAAAATAAACAAGGGAATGGCCATCATAGAGGTTGAATTGAGCCCGTTCAACATACGCTGACCCACAACTTCCAGGGGAACACCTAGATATATGCCCGTTAAGACTGAAGAAACCGCAAGACTGAGAGCTACCGGAACATGCAAAAAGCTTAAGATTAAAAAAGTCCCTATTAATAATGCAATAGCTATACCTGTACTCATACTTTGCCTCCTTCATCCAAGAAAGGACCTAAGAGCCGATCAACTACAATAACGAGACCAGTAAAGGGAATCACCATATATTGAACTCCATTAGGCAGTCCTGTGGCGGGAAGCTGTGAACTCCAGGTTAGAACCGTAAATTTGTAGCCTTCGATCATCAGAAACAGGCCAAAGAGGACACTTAATACATCAGATAATATATTCAAAGCTTTTTGAACAGGAGACGGAAAATGGTCATAGAGAACAGTGATACTCAAGTGAACTTTCCGGCCAATACCAGTGGCAATGCTGAGGAAACCATACGCTGTCATAAACAAAAGCGCTACTTCTTCAGACCATGCTGGTGTATTACGTAAAACATAACGGCTAAACACCTGACAGAAAACTATAATAACCATTACGGCCATCATATAGGAGCCAATAGACTCGACGACATTGTCAAATACGCCGACGAAAGTTTTTAAAGTTCTTTTAATGGATGACATGACTGACTCCTTTCATATAAAACTGCGGAAGGGGATGGCCAGTCAACCTGGCCATCCAAAACCTTTTATTTTGTAGCTCGAATTTTGGCGATGATATCTTTGAATTCAGAACCGTATTTGTCATATAAAGGTTGAACTGCTTTTTGCCATTCTGCAACATCGACTTTACTGATAACATTGCCATGAGCAGTAACTTCTTGTTTAGCTTTGTTTTCTAATTGAGTCCAGGAAGTACGTTCTGCGGCTTGAGAATCCTTAGCAGCTTGCATAATTAACTTTTGGTCAGCAGCTGAAAGCTTATTCCAAGAGGTTTGGCTGGCTAAGAGGATTTCCGGAGTCCGGGTATGATCGTCTTCAGTAAAATATTTGGCCACTTGATAATGGTTTGTGGAGTAATAACTAGGCCAGTTGTTCTCTGCCCCGTCGATAACACCTGTTTGCAGAGCACCATAAACATCGCCATAGGCCATCGGGGTAGGGGAAGCACCCAGGGCCTTCACCAGGTCAATATACATCGGTGATTGCTGAACGCGAATCTTCATTCCTTTTAAATCACTGGGATGAACCACCGCATGTTTGGAATTATAGAAGCTTCTGGCTCCAGAGTCATAATAGGTTAAACCGACCATTTTGGCCGTAGATAACGTCGAAAGGATTTGGTCTCCAATGGGTCCATTCAGGACGTCCCACATTTGCTGACTGGAGTTAAAGAGATAGGGTAAATTTAAAACATTAAGCTGTTTATCAAAACTGGCCAAAGGTGAAGCATTAATCCGAGCAAAATCGATAGCTCCAAGTTGAACTTGCTCAGCTACAGTAGCCTCGTCACCTAACTGGGCATTGGGATAAACTGTAACCGTAATCCGACCATTACTGCGTTGCTTAACAAGATCAGCAAACTTTTGATCCCCAGCAACTGTCGGATAATTCGTGGGCTGGTCATCCGCTAAACGCAAGGTAATATGAGCGCCGCTTGAAGCACTTCCAGCACTTCCGGTACTTTGACCGGTCGAGGTGCCACAGGCCGTAAGAGTTAACATAGCTGCAATCGTCAATCCAACAATTGCCAATCGTTTAGCTTTTTTCATTTTCACTATTTTTTCCTCCCAAAACTCTTTTCTTTATATTCCCCAAAAATTTAAAATTAATTAAAGTTTAGGTAACGGTTTTGTAAACCGGTTCACTAACGTGGTAAAAAATTTTCCACGTTGATGTGGAAAAGATTTATCTTACCTGTTACAAACTTGTGGAACCGCGCACAATCAATTCCGAAGGTAATTCCAGCAATTTCGGCTTTGCCTTACGTCGTTTCCCTATGATTCTATTGATCAGCATTTTAGCGCTCTCAACTCCAATCATGTAAGAAGGCTGAGAAATCGCAGTTATCCCGGGAGGAATTAGTGTTGCCCAACCCATATCATCATAACCGCAAACTCCTAAATCGTCTGGCATAGCTAAATTTAATTTGCGAATTTCTTGGAGAAGATTGAGCAAGGTTACGCCATTGACAGCCATTACTGCCTGTTTTTTTGTTTCACCTGCCATACGAAAGCGTTGCAGAGCATCCTCAATGGATTTGGGATTACTGTTATCTATGACATAGACAAGGTCATGAGCCTCAATATTCTGGGACAATTGGTAAGCGTGCAAAAATGCATTCTGCCGGATATGACGCGAACTGCTCCAATTGGTTTCCTCGGTAAAGAAGGCCACTCGCTGGAAGCCAACATCGAAAAGATATTGAACCGTCTGCGTTGTCATCGCAAAATTGTTACTTGTTACAGTATCAAACTTCAATTCTGGAAGGGCACGGTCTGTTAAAACAATAGGTAAGCCCTGTTCTTGAAGAGAAAGCAAATAATCAATATTTTGACCTGTACTGTTAACGATTAAGCCTTCAATTCGATTGTCAATCAGGGATTGAATGTATTTTTTTTCGAGCTCAGGCTCATTGTCCGTGTTGGCAATAATTATTTGATAACCCTTTTCTTGACAATAATCGCCAATCCCTTTAAGTACTATTGCGAAAAAAGGATTGGTGATATCTGATATTATGGCGCCAATTAATCCACTCTTGTTAGATTTTAAACCTCTAGCCAGATTATTTGGTCGATAGCCTAAGGTTTCAACAACTTCTTCAATACGTTTTCGTGTTTCCTCAGACATGAATTCATAATGACCATTCAAGTAGCGGGAAATCGTTGTTTTGGAAACTCCCGCTTTACTTGCAACTTCATCAATGGTCGTTTTTGTTTGCTTAATCTCAGTCCCACCTCCTTCAATTTCAATCTAATGTTTTGAAGAAGTTATAGAAATCAGTTTTGTAAACCGGTTTACATAACCCATAATAATAATTCTCAAGATTTTTGTCAATACACATTTTTTAAACAATTCACCCCCAATCTTCCATTTCAAAATCTCATCAAGTATTTACCAGTTTGTTATTCGTACTCTCAAAATGTATACAATGTTTTTTTCGAAAGTATCTAGACTTCACAACTATTACTCCGTATAATAACCGTAATGAGCAAAGGCGCTCTCGAATGAATTTCGAGAGCGCCTTATTTATTTCAAGCAAAGACGCTTGGGCAATGATGTCCGAGCGTCTCTTTTATTTTAAGGAGGTGATTCCATGAAAATACTCAAGGTCCTGATAGGTGCAGACATTTTTATTATACTTTCCGGTTTAGCCTGGCTGTTGATAATTCCGAACTTCTATTTAAGTGCTTTTAACCGGCCATTGCCATCATCGTTTTTAGGAATGTTGGTGCTTTTATTCGGTATCTACAAAGGTTTTCATTTGCGCAGGACCTATTTAAGACTTAGAAGTCAATCCTAACAGCTTTATAAACTCATCATTTGCCATTATTTCTTTATTAATACGTGGAAATTGAAACATCCTAAAAAACGTCTATATTGTCTATTATTAATGAAAGGGGCAGGGAAAAATGAAAAGATCAAAATTGATTAAGATCACGTTGTTAACCGTATTTTTGATTCTCATGATTGCTACAGTAGCCTTAGCGGCCGGTGGTGATCCCTCAGGAGCAAACACCGGGGGAATCGCCGATATCGCCGCGGCCAAAGCCGGAGATCCGACATTATCGGAAGTCGCCGCTCAAGTTGGTAAAAACAAAATTGGAATCAATTTTGTTTGGACCTTACTTACGGGTTTTATGGTTTTCTTCATGCAAGCAGGGTTTGCTCTGGTTGAAGCCGGTTTTACCCGTGCAAAAAATGCCGCTCATACCATGGCTATGAATTTAATGGTCTTCTTGGTGGGAGCTATCGGTTATTATCTTGTAGGATTCGGTTTGATGTTTGGTGGAGTTGGCGCAGTGGGTGCCTTAGGCGGAACGCCGCCACTCACCGGGGAATTCGCTGTCAACGGTTGGGGATTGTTCGGTCATACAGGCTTTTTTCTAACTTCTGGAGGAACTTATGACGTGGGAGTATTTATTCTCTTCCTGTTCCAAATGGTATTTATGGATACCGCAGTGACTATACCAACAGGAGCACAGGCGGAGCGTATCAAGTTCTCCGCAGTTGTCATTGGCAGCTTCTTCATTTCTATGATTCTGTATCCCATTTATGGCAACTGGGTTTGGGGCGGCGGCTGGCTTTCCCAAATTGGTTCTAAATGGGGCCTGGGGCATGGGGTCGTTGACTTTGCAGGTTCCGGTGTTGTTCATAGTATCGGAGGAGGGTGCGCTTTAGCTGCTGCTTTAGTTTTAGGACCTCGTATAGGAAAATATGTTAACGGAAAAGTCAACGTTATTCCCGGTCACGATATCCCTATGGCAATTCTAGGTACTATTATCTTGTTTTTCGGATGGTTCGGCTTTAATCCCGGAAGTACCTTAGCCGGTACTGACTTACGTATTTCAGTGGTTGCTGTTAACACCATGTTAGCCGGTGCCGTGGGCGGCTTTGTAGCCATGATGATTATGTGGATTAAGTATAAAAAGCCAGACCCTTCTATGATGTGTAACGGTACTTTAGCAGGTTTAGTGGCGATTACTGCTCCTTCTGCCTTCGTCTCAGTCAATTCCGCTGTTCTTATTGGAGCAATAGCCGGAGCCCTTGTAGTAGCCAGTGTACTCTTTATCGATCGCAAATTGAAAATTGATGATCCGGTGGGAGCTATCTCTGTTCATATGGTTAATGGTATTTGGGGCGTCATCAGTGTCGGGATCTTTGCTGACGGCACCTACGGAGATGGCCTCAACGGAGTTGCCGGAGGAGTAACCGGCCTGCTTTATGGAAATGTCGGGCAATTTGGCGCCCAATTAATCGACGCCGCAGTAGTTCTGGTTTGGAGTATTGGCTTGTCTTATATCTTCTTTAAGATTCTCAATGCAACTCTCGGTATGCGTGTGAAACCGGAAGACGAATTAGCTGGATTGGATATTCCAGAAATGGGCATGTTAGCTTATCCAGAATTCGTTATGCAGTCATCAACCGGCGAATAAGTTCAGATACTTCTTTAGAATTGATTAACGCGGCCCATAAATATGAAAGGGGAATTTTTATGAAAAAAATTGAAGCCATAATCCGGCCGGGTAAACTGGATGAAATCAAAGATGCCCTGGCGGCTTCCGGAATCTTAGGCATTACAGTAACCCATGTGCTTGGTTTTGGCAGACAAAAAGGTTATACGCAAATTTACCGGGGGCAAGAAGTTGTTTCACATTTGCTTTCGAAGATTAAAATAGAAATCGTCACTGTTGATGAAAAGTTAGATGAAGTTATCGATATTATCGTTAAAACTGCACGTACTGGTCAGGTTGGCGATGGCAAATTGTTTATTCATAATGTGGAGGAAGTTATTCGTATTCGCACCGGCGATAAAGGTGAGAAAGCTATTTAGCGATGGCAAAGATTAGAGAAGGCTGATTATTTACGAATAAATAATCAGCCGCCTTTATTTTAGCTTCTTGCCAACCTGGAAAGGAGAACAGAATGTGACATTAGCTGAGCCTTTAGTTATAACCCTAGTCATCTTCCTTTTAACCTACGGCCTCATAATCACAGAAACTCTTAACCGAACCGTTGTTGCTTTAATGGGCGCTAGTTTAATACTTTTCGCTAATGTTCTAAATCAGGAACAAGCAATTCAAGCCATTGACTTCAATACAATTGGTCTGTTAATTGGCATGATGATCATTGTTGGTATAACTCGTCGAACGGGAGTTTTTGAATATACGGCTATCAAAGCCGCCAAGCTTGCTAAAGGTGACCCAGTATTGATTTTAGTGGCCCTTTCTGCAGTAACGGCAATAACTTCGTCATTACTTGATAATGTAACAACGGTTTTACTGATAGTGCCTGTAACATTTTCCATTTGTTCTGAGTTGTCTATCGATCCCATACCTTTTCTGATCAGCCAAATCCTCGCCTCGAATATCGGCGGTACCGCAACTTTAATCGGAGACCCTCCCAATATTATGATTGGCAGTGCTTCCGGCCTGAGCTTCCTGGATTTTGCTCAAAATCTCTTCATCCCCATTGCCGCTACATTTTTAATAACCATGCTGATTTTACGGGTTATTTATCGTAAAAAGCTGACAGCGTCGGAACTTGCCAGGGCTCGAATTATGGATTTGCCGGAACTCGAAGCTATAAAAGATTTTGCTTTGCTAAAGAAGTCTCTGTTCGTCCTAACTTTGACAATTTTAGGCTTTCTATTGCATAAAGTACTTAATTTTGAACCAGCGACTATTGCCATAGGGGGAGCCACGCTTTTATTGTTAATTACCAAGGAAGAACCTGAAGATATCTTTCTAACTATCGAATGGCCGACTCTCTTTTTCTTTGCAGGCTTATTTATCATTGTTGGCGCTTTAAATCAAGTCGGAGTGATTGAATGGGTTGCCAGGAGATCTATTGAAGCTACAGGCGGAGTTATCTCTGCTACGACGATGTTAATCTTATGGTTATCTGCAATTGCATCCGCATTTATCGATAACATCCCTTTCGTCGCTACAATGATTCCACTTATCCAAAAGATGGGGCAAATCGGAGGAATTACAAACTTGAAACCCTTATGGTGGGCTTTATCCTTGGGAGCATGCTTGGGTGGCAACGGGACACTTATTGGAGCTTCTGCCAACGTCATTGTAGCTGGGCTAGCTGAAAAAAACGGAGTTATCCTCACTTACAAAGGTTTCCTTAAAATAGCTTTCCCCTTAATGATTTTGTCGGTTATCATTTCCACTGTTTATATTTTCGCAGTATATCTGAGTTAAAATTTTTCATTGAAAAACTTCACAACCGGGCACCAAATCTTGCCAGGATTTGTAGTGATAAAGTGTTTTAGTGAGCCCTCTGTCTATAGAAAACAGGGCTCACTTTTGCTTTTTTACGGTTAGGAGGATGCGCTCATGAAGTATAACCTAGAACCTCAAGACAAACTACAAGATAAACTAAGGGATGTATTAGGTGAGGAAATGTTCAATGTTTGTCTTGAAAGCCCAGAAAAAGCAACCGCTTTTGGATGGTTATTCTCATTTGCTATTGCAGATTTTGATCAAAAACAAGGGATATCTTCCGTCACTTCCAATGAACTTCTTAAAGCAAAAGAAGATTTGGGGGAAGAGTTCTGTCTCTGGTGTTCACGAAACTATTCAAACCTCAGGAACCTAATAACTTTGTTAGACTCGTATGTAAACACCTATGAAATTAATAAAAAAAATAAAGAGCATCTCAATCATCTTTTCCAAAGGATTAATAGCAACAATTACAAGGCTAGGGCTGTTTCCTTAGTTAAAGCCTATAAAAAGGATCAGCCCACAAATCTAATCGACCTCTTTCAAAGAATCAACATAACCCTTGTGAGTGACCTTAAGGGGATATTCTCCCAAAGGTTATGTGCCGACGATGAATCTGATCTTCGAGGATTCATGGGATGGTTAAAGGAAGACCTTATGGCGGTTTTATGTAATGACCTCCAAAGATTATTTAACAAATCTCGAACATTTAAACTAATGAGAAGTCGTGCCATGGGATCAACACTTCATGAAATCAGTTTAGATTTAGGAATCACCCGGCAAAGAGTACGTCAAATCGAGAAAACGCTGCAAAATCATTTTAATAATTATGTTGCAACGTTTTGGCCCCATTATATTCTTTCTGCCTTTGCCGAAACTACAACTTATGTTTCAGTTAACGCCCTCGAAGAATATTTTGGCAGTTTATCAGATGTTCTTTCCTATTGCCTAAAAGAAAGTGATTGCTCTAGCTTACAATGGTGCAGCGAACTTAACGGTTTTATTATTGGAGACGGGCATTGGTATTCACTATTAAAAGGCTATAAAAATTTACTGCCTGAGATGCTCGATTATGATTTCGTAGATCCTTTAATTCATGAAATTATGCTAAAGTTCTCACTTCCTATAAGCTTTAAAGACACAAAAACGGTCATTCTTTCCGGGTACAGTCTATCTGGCAAAGTATATTTAAAAAATAAAATCAGCCTTTCTCAAATGTACCATGCTGTCCTCGAAAGGTTTTATCCCAATGGGATCGAACTTTATAACCCTTCCGAAGCGAATTGTTTTCGTAATTATGTACGAAGATTATTCGGGGAGGTAAATCTCCCCAAAAATAATCGCGCCCTCGATGTGCGTCTAGCTGACTTTACAATCTTATGCGATAGGAGAAAGCGCATTTTGCCAAGCGGTGTCAAAGTCTCCCTGGATTTGCTGAATAAGATCCACGAAGCCATAAAGGCATCTAAAAAACACGAAATCCTGTTTAAAGAACTATTCGAAACCTTTAAAAAAGAACTTTTACAAACAAGTAATATTTCAAACAGTTATTTTTTACAGGGTCTCCTGAAATATACTTTTGCTGATGAATTTGACTTCACCCGATATTCTTTAAAAAAGCGAGAAGACGATTAGAAAAAGCTAAATGTTCTAATCATTATGTTTCTCATTATGGTCATTTTCTAGATCGCCAATAATTTTGGCCGCCATAGTATAGTCCATAATTCCATTGCGCGCTGCCTCTTGCAAAGCATTTCGTTGAGCCGTCAAAACAATTTTGCCTGCTTTATCTCGCTCTGCGGCTATAATTACCTCATTGTTTAAATGAAGCTCCTTAATCAAATCGTCAATTTCCTTCTGTCTCTCGAGTAATGATTTCACCGCATCATCACGGGCTATTTGGGAAACGTTCCCCATATGCACATGACGATCAATCTCAGCTGAAGCTGAACGTAAGGCCATACTTTCTCCTAACAGGTTTTGGTAATCTCTCAGCTCCTCATTAGTAGTAGTCAGTCCCAATTTGTTAATCAGAGGCTCTATCGTCAAGCCCTGTGCTACCAAAGAAAAGAGAACTACCCCAAAGGTAACGGGAATTAAGAAACTGCGTTCCGGTATAGAAGCCTCAAGACCCAAGACCATAGCCATTGACAAAGCCCCCCGCAGACCGCTCCAGACTAAAACATGTTGATAATTCCTAGGGATTGATAATCCGAACCTATTTAAAACTCCTGACAATCCATAGATTGAAAATGCCCGTCCCAGCAAGACAGCGATAACAGCAATCACCACTGAGAAAAGATTTTCTCTGAAGGATATATTCGTCATTTCCAAACCAACGAGTAAGAATACCAAAGAATTGGCTACAAAAGCCGCATATTCCCAGAACGAAAGTACCGCCAAACGCGATACAGAAGTCATACCACGTTTCATTCCATAATTCCCAACTACTAAACTAGCGGCAACCACAGAAATGACCCCAGAAACATGAAATCCTTCAGCAGCCATATAAGAACCGAAAGCCGTAATTGTCGTTAAGGTTATTTCCAATAAATGGTCATCGAATTCCTGAGTAATTCTGGAGGCAGCTGCTCCAATAGCAATGCCCACAAGAGCACCGCCGAAAAAAGTTCGAATAAAGGCTAATTCACTCTGAGCCAGAGAAAAGGTTCCAGTTATAAGGATACCTTGGATAACGCTGAATAAAATCACGGCAATTCCATCATTAAACAGACTCTCCGCTTCGACAATAACAGACAGTCGTTTAGCAACTCCTAAACGTTTAAAAATCGCTAAAACAGAAATCGGATCCGTTGGCGAGATAATTGCCCCAAACAAGAGTGCCAACAGTAACTGTAGTCCCAAGAGTATATGCAGCGTATAGCCAACAACGAAGGTAGATAATACTGTTCCCAGTAAAGCCAAGGCAGTGATAATCTTCCAATTTTTCTTCAAAGGCTCCAAGTGAATATTAATCCCAGCCTCAAACAAAAGGGGCGGTAGGAAAATTGCAAATAAAACCTCTGGTTCCAAATGAACTCCCGGCAAAAGTTTCAAATAACCAACAAATAAGCCGGTTAATACTAAGGCAATAGTGTAAGGTATTTTAATAAATCGTCCTAACATTGCCACAACTGAGGTTAAGAGCAACAGCCAGATAAAAACCGATGAATGAACAAGTCCTGTCATGACACCCTCCTTGTTTCACCAAATTAACCGCATTATCTTGCTTTTGGAATCGGATGATTCCAGAACTTAAGTATAGGCACTTCGCTTCAACATGAAAGCAAAGTGCCTATCAACTTGTCTCTTAGTCTCTATATGACAGTAAAACCAAAACTATTTAAATCGTTATCTCACCATCATAGGATGAAATAATTTTATATAAATCAGGTCGTCGGTCTCGAAAAATTCCCCATTCTAACCTTTGGATCTCTAATTGTTCTAAATCAAACTCAGTCACTAAAGTAGTTTCCTCTGTACGACCGGCTTCAACAATCTTATTTCCCTGAGGGCCGGCAATGAACGACGAACCGTAGAAGGTAATACTGGAATCCTCATCGTCTTCAACACCCACGCGATTTGAGGCAACGACTGGTATTAAATTAGCTGCTGCATGCCCCAGCATGCAGTTTTGCCAGTGATCCCGGGAATCAATGGAACCGTCTTGCGGCTCAGAACCTATAGCAGTCGGATAAAACAACAACTCAGCCCCCATTAAGGTCATACACCGAGCAGCTTCAGGATACCATTGATCCCAACATACCCCTGCCCCAATCCTGGCATAGCGGGTCTTCCAAACTTTAAAGCCGGTATCGCCAGGATTAAAGTAAAACTTTTCTTCATATCCGGGACCATCAGGTATGTGACTCTTACGATACTTACCCAATACTTCTCCATTGGCGTCAATAACTGCTAAAGAATTGTAACGGGCATAGTTTTTCTTTTCATAAAAACTAATGGGCAAAACAATCTGAAGCTCTTTAGCAACCTTTTTAAAATGTTGAACTGCTTTATTTTCTTCCAGCTCAGAAGCGTAACGATAAAATTCAGCCTTTTCTTTTTGACAAAAATAAGGGGTTTCGAAAAGCTCCTGTAATAAAATAATTTGTGCACCTTTCCCTGCAGCTTCTCGAACTAATCTGTCTGCCTTAGTGATATTTTCAGTGATGTTATTCGAACAACTCATTTGGGTTGCAGCAACTTTTACTGTTCTCATAATTGTTCCTTTCCTATAGTCTATTGATCCCAGCCGGCATTTGCTGAGTAGTACAATGGATGTTTCCGCCCTCTCTGATAATTCCCATACCATTTACAGTACGGATCCGCCGGTGTGGGAAAATTCCCGTCAGAGTCAATTTAGCTAATTCATCCGTCTCAGCCGCCTGGCCGCCAAAGATCGGTAGGATGATACCTCCATTAACAAAATAGAAATTGAGATAACTTAATGTTAGACGTGCTCCCGTTTCAGGATCATATAATTTGGGAGGCTGCTGGATAGGGATAATTTCAAAAGATCTTCCCCTGGCATCGGTTTCCCCTTGAAGCAACTCTAAGTTTGTGCGGGTAATCTCATAGTTTCCGTCATTAGGATCATTACAAACTTGCAAAAGGATTTTGCCTGGGGCAGCAAAACAGGCAATGTTATCCACATGCCCGTCTGTCTCATCCCCTTCCAACCCCCTTTTCAGCCAGATTACCTTCCGGACATTCAGATTATTTTTAAGTTCAGCTTCAATCTGTTCTTTGGTTAATTCAGAGTTTCGATTCTGATTAAGCAAACATTCTTCAGTAGTCAAGAGCGTTCCTTCACCATCAACATGGAGCGATCCTCCTTCCATAACGAGAGGAGCGTCAAACCGTTTGATACTGAAATACTCTAAGAGTTTAGACGCGACTCGGTCATCTAAATCCCAGGGTTCATATTTTCCGCCCCAGGCGTTAAAACGCCAATTCACCCCAGCAAGTTGCCCCAAGTTATTAACTAAAAAGGTTGGGCCGTTATCCCTTAGCCAAGCGTCATTGTGCTCAATCTCCAAAAATTCAATCCTTTTATCGGTGAAAATCGAACACAGAGCTTTTGAATCGTCAGGATTCACAAGCACCGTGATAGGTTCGAATTCAGCAACTGCCTGGATAATCTCTGTATACCCCTTACATACAGTTTCATAATCCTCAGGATGGCACATAGAGGCTTGAACAGGCCAAGAAATGAAAGTCCGCCTATGTTCAGACCATTCAGCAGGCATTCGGTAATTGAAATTGATTGGATACATTATATATTCCCCTTCATAACTCTAGGTTATTTCTTAATTGATTCATTTAATTCTACTTCATCATTAGGAGAATTTAAAGTTGTTTCTATATGGTATTGGAATTCGAATTGTAGATTCGAATCGTATTTTAAATGTATTATCGCTATTAGCTGCGAAAACAAAAAAAGAGCCGCATAGTTATTTCATTAAACTATTGCCCCTTTCTTTTCGACACATTTATTAAGTATACAAATGCACTTAGGATATCAATATAGTTATATAATCATAGTTATATAATCATAGTTATATAATCTAAATATATCCATTTTTATCAAGATTTAGCCGTTTCCTTTTCTAGGGTTGCTCTAACAGTTTTTAAAAAATGATCCAGATCAAGAGGTTTACTCAGGATTTCGCAGACACCCAAACTTCGGGCAGAAGCTTCGATATCCTCTTCTCCGCTGATCATAATCACTGGAATAGTCTTAGCTTGATCGTCCTGAGCCATTTGTGCTAATACCTGTAAGCCTGTCATTCCCGGCATGTTTTGATCTAGAAGAATAAGCGAAGGTCGGTGAAGGGATGTGGCGAGGCACAAACATTCTGATCCACTGGCCACTGCCTTAACTTCGTAACCAAACTGTTCTAAAGCATTTTGGATAAATAAGCGAACTGAAAATTGGTCATCGACAACAAGAATATATTCTGACAACTTTCTCACTCCTTTAAATCATCTCCGATATATTACAAACTTAGCTATAATATGAAATTTCGATACATTACTTTCACATTGTATAACTATTTGTTTGCGTTTTCAATATAATTACATACACACAGTCGCTAAGATGTTTCAAGTGACTACCTTAAAATTGGAACAGGAGGTGATAGAGTGTCTAACATTCAAGAGGTTGTCGGAAAAAATATAAAATTATTCCGCCAGACTAAGGGACTTACACAAGAAAGGCTAGCAGAACTTGTTAATGTCAGTAGTTCATATATCGGCTATCTTGAACGAGGCCTAAGGTCTCCTTCATTAGACCTCTTAGCAAGAATAGGCACTGCCTTAGACGTCGAACCAACAGTACTGCTCGATACTTCTTCAGAGGAGACCGAACCCATACTCAGAAAGCTCAATGCTCTCCTAATAGGGAAAGATCCAATCCCAATTAATTTCCTTTATGAAGTTGCTGTCGCCTATTTTGAATCTATTAAGTAGATAACTATTTCAGCTATCTCCGCTATCTTTTAGCGATTTTAACATTAATTTTTAAAACAAAGACAGTACAGCTGTTTAATTGCGGAACTATGGTCATACCTAAAGCTTTCCGCTATTGGGCATAACGAGAGCAGCCCAAAAAGGGGCTTTATGTTTTCACATAAAGCCCCCAAGTTCAAATATATAAGTTAGAACCCCTCATTGAAGATGAAAAAATAATAAGCTGTTATGATTTAATCAATCTCTGCCATGGGGTAAGAGCCCAAAAATTTATAGAAATTTGTTTTACGCTGTACCATTGTCAAAGCATCACGAACATCCGGATCAGATAAATGTCCATCGATATCAATAAAAAAAATGTAGCGCCCTAATTGACCACGAGAAGGTCTCGATTCAATTTTAGTCATATTAATATCCCATAAATTGAAAATGTCTAGGATACACGCTAAGCTCCCTGGCGTATGTTCCGTTGAAAAAACAATTGAAGTCTTGTTTCGGCCTGCCGGAAGATGAATCGGCTTTTTGCCGACAACCACAAATCGTGTGAAGTTATTATTTTTATCTTGGATATTACGCAAGACTACTTGGAGTCCGAATTTATCTGCAGCAGCTTCCGGTCCGATTGCACCCGCAGTTCTTCCAGACATCTGCGCTTGATTAGCTCCCTCAGCATTGCTGCTCGTCAAGTATACTTTTGCCTGGGGAAGATGAGTTTCCAGAAAGAGCCGGCATTGCCCTGCGGATTGAGGATGGGTATAAACTGAAGAAATTCTCTCCCAATCAGCCCCTGGAGTAACCATTAATGTTTGAGATATGGGTAAAATAAGTTCATCAACAATCACGAGGTCTACTTCCCAGGCCAATACATCCAAGACAATATTAACTGACCCTTCTAAGGAATTTTCAAAAGGGATAACGGCTAAATCCAATTCATTGCGTTGAACGGACAAAAGAATTTCACGAATATTTGGCAAACTAACTAAAGCAGCTTCTTGTTTATTATAGCAATAATGTTGAGCCGCTTGCTGGGAAAAGGTTCCTTCCGGTCCGAGATAGCCTATCTTATGCAATATAACCCTCCTGTTCCAACTAACAGAAAATCAATTACTATTCTCTAACGGTCAGTTATGTTAGCCTTCCTTAATAAGCAATAAGCAGTTCAAATAATTATAACATTGTTAGAACTTTCCTGTCGAAGAAATATACTTCTAAAGTGAATATTATTTTGCAGTCTCCCCTCGAAGATTTTATCCGTCTAAACCTTCTGTCATCTTTTGGCTTGCCTTAGCAACATTTACCGCGTAGACTTAACATAACAAACCGAACAAGTATAGGACTTTAGAACTGAGAGGGATAGTATGAACCTTAATTCGAGCACAAACTCTTCAGACAAACCACAACATCCCGAACTTTCACGAGGGCTTCTCTTGATACTTGCCATTAGTTCCGGACTGTCTGTCGCTAATCTCTACTACAATCAGCCTCTGCTTGCTGACATGGCTCAAACATTCCATGCTTCTGCCGCTCAAATCGGAAGCATCTCCACGCTTACACAATTAGGTTATGCCTTGGGTCTCTTTTTATTTGTTCCGCTCGGAGATATCAAAGAAAAAAAGATCTTAATTGTTATTTTACTCGGCGTAGTGACGCTCTCCTTGTTGTCCGTAGGGATATCTAAAAACCTCACCATGTTAGGCGCAGCCAGTTTTGCCGTGGGAACAACAACCGTCGTTCCTCAAATCATTGTTCCTTTGGCAGCCCAATTGGCGAGACCCGATCAACAGGGCCGTATTGTCGGAATCGTCATGAGCGGATTGTTTTTTGGGATTTTATTAGCCAGAACCATCAGCGGAATTATCGGCAGTCTTTGGGGCTGGCGTATAATGTATTATATTGCCGCGGCTCTAATGTTTAGTTTGGCCCTAACGCTGTGGGCTTTCTTACCTCAGACCGGTTCTACATCACGTTTATCTTACCGTCAAACACTTCATTCTTTATGGGAATATACAACGAAGCTCCCCTTATTGCGGGAAGCCTCTCTGATGGGGGGACTCCTCTTCGGCACGTTTAGTGTCTTTTGGACAACCTTAGCCTTCTTCCTCAAACAGCCGCCCTATTACTATGGTACAGAAATCGCTGGCCTATTTGGCTTAATTGGTGTAGCAGGCGCCTCATTTGCTCCTGTCGCCGGGCGATTAGCTGATAAAAAAGGTCCCCGAATCGTCGTTGGAATTGCTGCGGCAGTGACCTTAGTAGCCTATGGCTTCCTCTGGTTATTCGGCAAACACTTATGGGGACTAATATTAGGTGTTATTTTATTAGACTTAGGCGTTCAAGGTGCCCAAATATCGAACCAAGCACGTGTATACGCTTTAGTCCCTGAAGCTAAAAGCAGGTTAAATACCGTCTATATGGTTACTTATTTTATCGGAGGCTCACTGGGATCATTTTTGGGCATGCATGCTTGGAGTCTCTGGCAGTGGAAGGGTGTCTGCCTGGTTGGAAGCTCCCTCATCCTGCTTAGTCTAATCATTTGGGGAATGGGACTTTATAATCAGCGAAAAGGTAACATGGAAAGATGTTGCAACTAAACGTATACCCTTATTAGGTAAAATTTTTATTCTTGATTAGGTTTAATCTTTAAACTAAGGAGGCCGGAAATTTTTGAATAATAGTCTCAATTCTATCTCCAGCGCAACCTTCTCCCGCTCCCGCCGACTGTGGATCGCTTTTATTTTAGGTGCCTTATCTGCCTTCGGACCACTTTCCATCGACATGTACTTACCTTCATTACCTATTTTAGCTAAAGATTTGCATACCAGCGCCTCTTTTGCTCAATTCAGTCTAACGGCCTGCCTTCTCGGTCTCGCCTTTGGTCAATTATTGACGGGTTCCCAGAGCGATGTTCGTGGACGCCGCATGCCTCTTCTCATAGGACTTTTCTGTTACTCCGTCTCTTCGTTGCTCTGCGTTATCAGTCCCTCCATCTGGACACTAATTTTACTCCGCTTTATTCAAGGTTTTGCCGGTTCTGCGGGTATTGCCATTTCCAGAGCTGTTGTTAGAGATCTCTATTCTGGTCCTGAAATGACAAGATTCTTTGCTCTTTTAATGTTAATTAATGGTGTTGGGCCAATAGTAGCTCCGATTATTGGCGGACAGCTTTTAGAGTTCACCTCGTGGCGTGGTGTTTTTCTTGTTTTAACTCTGGTAGGAATCGCTATGTTCTTGGCGGTCTTTTTTACCTTACCAGAAACCCTTCCGCCTCAACGTCGCTCACAAGGAGGCCTAAAGAACGTTTTAATTACGTTTCGCGATCTAATGTGTGACCGAGTATTTATGGGATATGCATTACCCCAAGGACTCGTCATGGCCGCTATGTTTGCCTATATCTCTGGTTCCCCGTTTGTCATTCAAAATATTTTTGGTGCGTCTCCGCAATTATTCAGCCTCTTTTTTGCCATTAATGGATTGGGCATTATCATCGCTGGTCAAATTGCCGGCAGAATGGCCAGCCGCATTGCCGGAACAAAACTCTTTATTACAGGCCTCATCTTAGCTACCTTGGGTGGTTTGTGCTTACTGACAACAATTCTCCTGGGAGCAGGACTAATGGCCATTTTGCTGCCGTTATTCATTGCCGTATCCAGCGTTGGAGTTGTAACAACAGCCGGCTCATCACTCGCTATGGAGAATTACGGTCATTCGGCAGGAAGCGCCTCGGCCTTGCTGGGATTATTTGCTTTTGTCATTGGTGCAGCCGTCGCCCCGCTTGTTGGTCTGGGAGGCGGCAACACCGCAGTTCCCATGGGAACTGTTATTGCGATATGTGAAGTTGGAGCAATTCTGTGTTATGTAATATTAAGAGGTGAACGAGTTCACTCAAAATAAGGGGCCCGTTGCACAATGAATATCTATCCGTCTTTATAAATAAGCCCTGCATAAGTGGTGATATATACCAATTATGCAGGGCTTTGTTTAATATTAAATAATATCGCAGACGACAAACGGTTCCGGAAAGAACTGCACTAAGCTGAACTATAGATTGCTTCGATTCATTGACAAGATTAGCTGACTAAGCTTTTGCCGGTATAGGGCCACGTGAAAGGGCGATCTTACCAGTCCGCACAATTTCAATAATTCCATGATCCTCTTCAAGGACTTGACAAAGAGCATCAATCTTAGTTTCATCACCGGAAAGCTCAATCACCATCGTCTCCCGGCTAACATCCACAATGCTGGCTCGGAAAATATTAACGATATTGATAATGTCCGAACGAGTCTCCAGACTTGCTTTAACCTTGATCAAGGCCAGTTCCCGCTGGATGGACTCAACAGCCGTTAAATCACTGATTTTGATTACGTCAATTAATTTGGATAACTGGTTTACAACTTGTTCTTGTTCTATCTCATCCCCTTCTACTACAATGGTAATTCTTGTTGTGTCCGGTTCTTCGGTATAACCAGCTGCTATACTTTCGATGTTGAAGGCCCTGCGGCTGATTAATCCCGAAATATGTGTTAAGACGCCCGGTCGGTTTTCAACCAAAACGGCTAATGTATGCTTCATCTTCTCACCCTCCCATAATCATCTGATCCAGGCGAGCTCCCGCTGGAACCATCGGGAGGACGTCTACCGTCTCAGGAGTTCGTATATCCACTAAAACAGGACCCTGGACTGCTAAAGCCTGGGCAAGAACTTTATCCAGCTCTGCAGGCTCACTTACTCTCAAGCCCGTTACTCCCATAGCTTCTGCCAACTTTACGAAATCAGTATGCCCTTTGAGGCTGGTATGGGAATAACGGCCGCCATAAAACATTCTTTGCCATTGGGCAACCATCCCTAAGGTTTGGTTATTGAGAACCAGAACAACCACTGGGAAATTGCAATCGGCAAGGGTTGCTAATTCTTGACAGTTCATCATCACACCGCCGTCGCCAACAAAAAGAACCACTTTTTGATCAGGCAAACCACATTGAGCCCCCAAGGCAGCCGGCAGACCATATCCCATAGTTCCTAACCCACCTGACGTTAAAAATCGACGCGGATATTTGAAGCCGTAGAACTGAGCCGCCCAAATTTGATTTTGCCCAACATCCGTGACGATCACAGCCTCACCCTGAGTCAATTGACTGACCTTTTCAACCACAGCCTGCGGCATGACAAGGTCTTTCCCGTGTTCATAAGTCAACGGAAAATCTTGCTTCCAGCCTAAAACCTTTTCCCGCCAAGGCCGAACCCGTTCTTTTAATTCACCGGATACTCCCCCGACTTTTTTCATTAACGCTGGCAGTGACCATTTTAAATCTCCGATGACCCTTATTTGAGCAATAACATTTTTGTTAATTTCCGCCGGATCTATATCAAAGTGAATAATCTTAGCCTTAGAGGCAAAATCACTCAAAAGTCCTGTCACCCGATCATCAAAACGAACCCCGATTCCTAAAAGCAAATCGCATTCTGTCGTTGCCATATTTGCGGCGTATGTCCCATGCATTCCAACCATTCCCAAAAATTGAGGATGGTCGAAGGGAATACACCCTAAACCCATTAAGCTGGTAATTACCGGAAAACCGCTCTGTTCCACAAATTCTCTCAGTTCCGACGAGGAATCAGATAAATTGACTCCCCCGCCGATGAAAAGCAAAGGCTTGCTGGCTGAGCTCACTTCCTCAAAGACCTGATTTATGACCGTTTGATTTCCCTCATAGACAGGATGATAACCACGCAGCTTAACTTCTAAAGGATATTCGTAGTCAAAGGTAGCTGCGAAAACATCCTTAGCTATATCTACAACGACAGGACCAGGCCGGCCTGTACGCGCAATATAGAAGGCTTCTTTTAAAGCCCGGGGCAACTCCTCAACGGTTTTAACCAGATAGTTGTGTTTAGTAATGGGAGTTGTAATTCCCCGAATATCTGCCTCTTGAAAGGAATCTCTGCCAATTAAGGGAACGGCAACTTGACCCGTTATTGCTACCATTGGAATCGAATCCATGTAAGCAGTAGCAATTCCCGTCACCAGATTCGTTGCCCCCGGACCGGAAGTGGCAATAACAACTCCGACTTTTCCCGTGGCTCTGGCATAACCATCAGCAGCATGGACGGCACCTTGTTCATGTTTCGTTAAAATATGCCGGAAATTCGCTTTATATAAAGCATCATATAGTGTCAGCACTGCCCCGCCGGGATAGCCGAAGGCTACATCCACGTTTTCCTTTTTCAGCGATTCGATAATCGCTTCCGCACCCGTCATTATCATATTTGCCCCTCCCTATAGATCTGCACAATCCATGGTGTCTGCCATTACGACAATAATTATTTTTAGACTCTATTATAGCACAAATCTTCTCTAAACCTACAGAATACTTGCAAAATTACGTTTTGCAAATTCTATCAATTAGAGTGGGTTTCTGTGATATAATCGACATAATGGCAGGAGAAAGGATGAATTAATGTGAAAAAAATCATCATCGCGATGATAGCTTCGCTTGTACTTATATTTGCCTTACCAATAATTACTCAAGCAAGTCCCTTAGCTTATGTAACAGAAAGAATAGCAGGACAAGACCAGATCGAAACAGCCTTGAAAATTTCTCAAAAAGGGTGGGATTCTGCTCAAACTGTTATTTTATGCCAGGCCTCAGATTATCCGGACTCTATCGCAGCTACTCCTTATGCAGTTAACCTAAATGCCCCAATCCTTTTAACAGGAGGAGACGCTCTTGACCCCAGAGTGGTTCAAGAACTGCAGCGCTTGAAACCTCAGAAAATTATCTTACTCGGTGGAACTGCTTGTTTGACACCCGCTATTGAAAAAGGCCTGGAGCAATTATCCTTAAACTGGGAACGGATAGGAGGAATTGATCGTTACGAGACATCTGTTCTACTCGCTAAGCGTTTGACTTCAGATTCTCTGATCATAGTCAATGGAGATAATTTTCCGGATGCTCTGTCGGCAGCGACGTATGCCGGCATTAAACAAATTCCCGTTGTACTTACTTCAACAACTCTCCCCGACTCCGTCCTGAAGTACTTAAAGGAAAATGCCCCAAAACATATCACCGTTATAGGGGGAGAAGCTGTCGTTCCCTCAGTGGAATTGACGAAGAACAACTTTACAATCGAAACCCGTCTTGGCGGAGAAGACCGCTACGACACCAACGCCAAAGTTGTTTCCAGCATGAAAGATATCTATCAATCAAATGACCTTTTCTTAGCCTCAGGAATCACCTTTCCGGACGCTGTAGCCGGTACAGTTCTCGCCTCAAAAGAAAAGGCCCCGCTTTTGCTTACTGAACAAAATGATATTCCTCCCTCTGTTTACAGCGTTATGCGCTTACATATGGTCGTCGAGCCACCTGCATCAACTTCTTCCACTTCTGCCTCAGGCAACACATCTAAAACGGCCGTCGTTACGGCTGCAAATGGATTAAATCTTCGTGACAGCCCTTCTTCTTCAGGGAATCTCCTGGGAACTATCCCCAACGGCGCTGCTCTTGAACTTGGCACCTATCAAAATCACTGGTATCAAACGACCTATCAATCTAAAACTGGCTGGGTTTCTGATGCTTACATTACGATTTCCTCAAACAGCTCTTCATCGACTTCCAACAACACCAAAAAAGGAATCGTCAATGCCTCAGCAGGATTAAATTTGAGGGATACACCCTCTTCTACGGGAAAACTTCTGGCGACAATACCTAAAGACACAACGCTTGAACTTCTTAATTACCAAAACGATTGGTATCAGACCACTTATCAATCATTAACAGGTTGGGTTTCAGACAGCTATGTGACTCTCTCCACATCAAACTCTGCCTCTGCCATTGACTTGAGTCCGAACGGCAAAGTCTTTATTCTCGGAGGAACAGGCATTATCAGTACAACGTCTCAAGCCATTATTGAAGGAAAGGCATCTTCAAATTACAGTTCAAATTTAAAAGCTTTTCCTCAGCTTCCTTCTTCGACACAGCCACCTTCATCAGGCAATTCCTCTTCAGGTAGTTCTTCTTCAGGAAGCTCTTCTTCGGGAAGCTCTTCTTCGGGAAGCTCTTCTTCGGGAAGCTCTTCTTCGGGAAGCTCTTCTTCGGGAAGCTCTTCTTCGGGAAGCTCTTCTTCGGGGAACTCCTCCTCAGGCAGTTCCTCTTCAACGCCAACGAATTATGATCCTTCTCAAGAGGTTCTTGTCGATCCCTTCGCCGGAATCCCTGCCAATGCTTTAAGCGGAAAGACCATTATGATTGACCCTGGACATGGAAGCCCTGACACCGGAGCAGTCGGCCCCAACGGAACGTATGAAAAAGACAATACTTTAGCCATTGCAAAAGATTTAAATTCAGTCCTGCAACAGGCAGGGGCGAAGGTTCTCTTAACCCGGGACAATGACCCTTCTCCCGCAGCCAGTGATTTTTCGGAAATCAATGATCTTCAAGACCGAGTTGATGATGCTGCCAAAAATAATCCTGACCTCTTTATCTCCATTCATAACGACTCCTTCAGCAACCCCTCCGTTCAAGGCACAACGACCTACTATTGCGATGGCAACCCTCAAGAAGAGAAGAGCAAGCAGCTGGCCAGCAGTATTCAAAGCGCAATGATCGACACGGTAAAAACCAACAATCGAGGAGTTAAAGACGCAAATTTCTATGTCATCAAATATACAACGATGCCTGCAGTCTTAGTCGAAACCGCCTTTATTTCCAGTCCCTATGAAGAAGCAAGACTGCAGAACGACACATTCCGAAAAAATGTCGCCGCAGCTATTTTTCATGGGATTTACAATTATTACAATGGTTCCACAGCCAAAAACTAAAAAAGCATGCAGAAACTATTTAACCACAGATTCAATAATAAATTGCTTGTAATATAAAGCAAAGTGAACTCGTTCAGCTAAAGCTGAACATCAGGACTTCAGATGGAGACCTCTAAAAGGAGGCCATTACAAAAAAGCAGCTAGTAACTTTCAAAGGTTACTAGCTGTTTATTCTTTTAATTCCCCAGTTAGCTAGGGATACCATCAGTGAGACTGTAAAGGCAGCACCAAAACCCCTAACATAAAAGCCCGGTACGAGCCCGCTCGTAAGCATGATCATCCAAGTATTTATGATGAGAGTGAAGATCCCCAAAGTCAAAAGATTTAAAGGAATGGTTAAAACAATCAAAACTGGGCGAATCAGCAAATTTACGATCCAGAGTATTAGACCCGCTCCAAGGTAATGCAGGGGTGAAGAAGCATGAATGGGGAGAAATTGTGCGGCCACTAAAAACACAAGCGTGTTGACTAAAATACGGTAAATAGGTCGTTTCATTAGATACCCCCGTTTCACTTTAAGCTAATTTTGACCTTAACCTCTCCCGTTTCAACCTCGATAATATCCAAGCCTTTTTGTCTACTCAATTCCAGAACCATATTATGCAGGCCATCCAAGAGATGACTTGGAGAAATAGTATTGATCCAACTCAACAATTTACGGTCCTTATGATCCTTATGATAAGGAATGCACTTTAATGTCTTCTCCCCTGCCCAAGCCAATTCAGCCAAGGCTTCGCAAAACTCATCCGCAACCCAGAGTGGAACTGGAAATACAAACCAGCGGTGCCATTTTAACTTTACTCTGACGATCAAGAACGTGGTGTAATTATTCCACACACACTTCCACCTTGATTCTGCCCTCCTGAGGATCTGATACTTCCACATCCACTATCTTACCATCCACAGTTTCTTCAACTAAGCGGACAAGTTCCTCAACATCCAAAGCTTGCAAATCAAGACCTTTTTGTTCTAATTCCGTACGCTTATCAGCAGGAACAAAGCTCATAGCATAAACCACTAACTTTGACGCAGAGCGTATTAGGCTCAAGGGAACATTGACATTAACCTTCAGAGATTTTTCCCCTAGAACTCGAACCCGCAGGAAGCGATCCCCTGTGTTTGACTTAGCCATTTCAGGTTTAACCAAATCGATTTCCGGCATCGCTGAAGCCCTATCACTCGATATTTCTTCTTCCATCGCCTTAAGCAGTTCCATTCCCTCCGCGGCTGTTAGTTTTCCCTCCTGAATCATCTCGAGTATTTTCATTTTTTCGCTGCTCATATTTGAATTACTCCTTTTTAATCTATTTCTTCTTCGAAATTTGAGCCTCTCTGTTTCCTCATCTGAAATGCTGCCTCTTGCGCCGATATTTCTCCGCGATTGAGAGCCTCAAGTATCTCTTGCCGCCGCAATTGTTCTTTGGTTATCGCTGCATTCTCAGAGACAGGCTCTTTTTCTTTCTCTAAACTGTAGCCAAGGGCCTCAATGACACTGTCTAAACGGCTGCGTACCGTCGGATAAGAGATCCCCAATTCTTTTTCGACCTCTTTAATATTCCCCCGGCATTTTATAAACGCCTCGATAAATAGAATCTGTTCCCTTGGGAGTCTGCAAAACTTACAAGAGGAGAATTCTCCTTCAATCTTAGTCGGGCAATAAGTACAGGTTAATTTACTAATTTTTAATTCATGATCACATACCGGACAACGATGGGGTATCTTATAATTCAAGCTTATCACCTCTCATTAAGTAACTTACTGCTTTTATATTGAATATAATAAGCTTTTGTATTCATAATGTCAATTAATATGTTAATATATTTAAGATTAATGTTAACTATATTAACATATTAATTGACAAATATTAAAATGTTTATTCAATCGCAAGACTCCCACTTCATAAGTGAGAGTGGTTCCAACCTTGCTTTGGTGGGTTAAAATCTATCCTTGAGCGCAATAGTATTTTTTATGGGCTAGGCGCTTTCGGAGAAATTGTCCATAGGACACTTTCGTCACCGAAGCTCTGATGTTCAGATTTAGCTGAACAAGTTCACTTATATTGATGGAATGAAAACAAAAAGCCCTTTGCCCGATTAAGACAAAGAGCTGAAGAAACGATTAATATGCAACTAAAATCCCGCCTTCATCGGCATAGGCTGAAATCGTTGCTCCCATTTCTACGATAATTACATCTTTAAAACTATATCGTCGCTGTATTTCTTCTTTTAAGGCCAAGGCCTTGTCTAAACAATTACAATGGGCAATTCCCAACACTTTGTCCTCCATCTTTTCTCCTTTTTCCCCAATGACTTCAAGGAAGCGATGAAAGGCTCTTTTCGATCCTCGTACTTTCTCAATCAAGTCAATGGTTCCTTCATCTGACGCACCTAAAATGGGTTTTATGGAAAGCCAAGTCGCAACTGTCCCTGCAAAGCGATTCAGTCGTCCGGATTTAATTAAATGCTCCAAAGAATCCAGAAGGAAGAACGTCCTCATTTCCTGTATATATTGATTAACCCGCTCGACAATCTCACCCTTCTTTAGGTTATTCTGAATCAATTCCGCAATTTTTAGTCCAATCAAAGTCTCTCCCACAGAAGCGGTAAGAGAATCAAAGACATGGATAAAACCTGTACCTTGCTGTTCCAAAAACATTGTTTGGGCTAAAACAGCATTATTATAGGTACTACTAATTTTGGAGGAGAGAGTTACGACAAAAATATTGTCTGCTTCGTTAAACCATTTAAGAAACCCACTCGGTGAAGGACTGGCAGTACGCGGTGCCACTGCTGTACGTTTCATCTTTTTCTAAAAAGTTCTGCAAATTTACGTTTTCATCAAGAAAATCGTGTTCTCCTAAAACGACCCTAAGCGGTACTATCCGAAGAGGAATTTGCTCCTTGATATCTTCATTCAGGTCACATCCGCTGTCCATGACAACTATGTAGTCCATAACCTTTTCCCCCGTACTCTGTTGGTTATTCTTCGGCAATCTTGTAATCCTAACACCCTAACTCGAGCAGCAACAGTGTTTACTGCGCAGCTGTCCGCAGGCAGCATCAATATCTGCCCCATGCTCAAGACGGATACTACAATTAATACCTTTCTTTTTTAGAGTATCATAGAAAGCCAACATTACTTCATGCTCACTACGTTGATACTGGGGATGTTCCTCCACCGGGTTATAGGGAATTAAGTTGACATTTATAAGCTGCTTCTTTTCTCCGATCAATTCAGCGATTTGCAGAGCATGTTCCCGTTTATCATTCAAATCTTTAAGCAGAATATATTCTAAAGTAACCCTTCGCTTCGTTTTCTGTCGATAATAGTCAAGCGCCTCCATAATGCTTTGAATTGAAAAACTCCGATTAATTTTCATAATTTGCGATCGCAGCTCGTTCGAAGGAGCATGCAGTGAAATTGCCAAATTTACCTGTAAATTCTCATCGGCGAACTGATAAATTCTGTCCGCTAAACCACTGGTCGATACAGTAATATGACGGGCGGGAATTGCCAGCCCTTTATGATCCTTTATAATCCGAATAGCATTAACGACATTTGAAAAATTATCAAATGGTTCACCGATTCCCATAACTACAACGTGACTTACCTGTTCTTGCCGGTTGCTTCTCTTAAGATACTCCTGAACAGCCATTATCTGTTCAACAATTTCACCGGCGGATAAATCGCGTTTTTTTACTAAAAGGCCGCTGGCACAAAAACTACACCCCATATTACAGCCGACCTGGGTTGTAACACAAACCGACAATCCAAATTTATGTCTCATTAAAACAGTTTCTATTAAATGCTCATCTCGTAATTTAAGCAAAAATTTTACTGTTCCATCCTCAGACTCCTGTTTCTCATATTCTCTCAACGAATTAATGACAAAGTGATCTGTCAATAGCTGAATACAGTCTTTATGGACGTCAATCATTTCTGAAAATTGTGTTGCATTCTTTCGATAAAGCCAGTCCCAAACTTGTAAGGCCCGGAACTTCTTATGTCCAAATTCCAAAAGATACGCCGCTAATTGTTCAAAAGTTAAACTATAAATTAATTCTTTACTCATTCTATTTCCTCACAGTCAACGGAAACAAAATCCCGCTGAGCAAAATCATACTCTTTTAATAATTAAAATGTAATCAGACGACACTTTTCGCCTTCTATATTTCCAAAATATCAAACATTGTTTTTAAAATTGTATTTTAGCACTTAATTATACCATTCCTCCTTGCCGTGAAAAAGTCAAGCAAAGGTGAATTCACATAAAAACCCTGAACGAACACAAAATATCTTAGGTAAATACTATTGAAGAGGAGATTATATTATGGAAAACATCAATGGTCAATTAATGAGTAAAGAAGCTTTCCTTCAAAATTCTCTTTACGCAAAGGAACCTTTTGAAGGAATTCTAGTCAGTACTGATGCTGAGAATCATCAATATCGCATTGGAATACAGTTAAATGAAAAAGAAGTACTGCTGGTAGATCAAGTCAGTGATCGTGACGTTAAAGAAAAACTACTTTCATGGATACCTCAGGTTAACGAAATTCAGAAGCAACATGGTGTGAAAAATGATCTTCAAAATTACGCCCGGCAATCATATAGTCCATCAAATAAGCTACATTGAATTGAATTGAATTGATTTATCTTTGACTATTAATAAGAGGATTAGATCTTAATACAGCAGGAACAAATAGTGAACTCGCCAAGCCGCCTTTCCCAATTGGAATACTTAGCGGCGAAGGGGGAGTTTACCCACCTGAAGTTAACGAAGGACCCACATTACAAGAAGTGGGGGCCTTAAAAACTGGATCAATTGAAGCTGCATGATTAACATGACAGATAGCCCGCCTGCTAGGCGGGCTATTTTTATTTCAAATGCAAAAAAGCATGATTTCTAGTTAAAAGCAATAAAAGCTGTATAAATATTCAAAGGTTAAATTTAGCTGTTATTATTATTTCCATTATATGTATATATAAGATATTGTTAAGTTCTAATTAGTTGTTTTTGAATTTGTTAAGATTTATTGCCTTATAGATGAACATTAACGATTAATAAGAAATACTTGGAAACACAACCATTATGTTTAAAGTGTATTTTAGTTTTTAATATGTTATTATCTGTTTGTCCCGAAGTTCAAAGCTTTAAAAACACTTCCAAACGCTCAGAACTTCAAAAAGCAATAGCTTAATTTCTTTAAACTTTTAATCATTTAATTTAAGCTATTGTCTCGCCTCTTAATTCTCTTGTTTATTTCAAGTTTCTAAAGGGTACCCACTGGAGCGATTCACCCTAAATCATTTCTGGAGGGACGCTTCCATTAATTTTCCAGTGGAATACTTTAGATACTGCGCAATGTCTAAAGATTAATATTAAAACTTCTAAGGAGGTGAGAGGCGAATTTAAGCGTCTCTAAGGATTAGATTGTTCATTTATTGTTCATTTATTGTTCATTTGTTCATTCGATTGATTCCCTTTCCCTTATCAGATTTTGATTCCCTTATTAAACGATTTCCTTATTAAATAAGGAACAAAAGATGGTTATACCAAAAGAAAAACGTTTCTAACTTTGAGAGGAGAAATATTACACATGAAAAAGACTAATAAGGCTTTAGCTTCCTTAGCAATTGCTGGTATGGCTTTATCTGCCGTTCCTTACAACGCTTTTGCTGCTACGACTGTTCCTACTCGCTTAGCCGGTACTACTGCTGAGCAAACTGCTGTCGCTATTGCTGATCAAACCGGCTGGACAGGTGCTGCTGTTCTGGCTTCTTCCACCTCTTACGGCATGGTTGACGCTTTAACTGCCGGACCGCTCGCTACCTTCCTTAAAGCCCCAATTCTTCTTCAAGGTGCAGGAAATACCTTGAACGCTGATACTAAAGCTGAGCTCCAAAAGCTTAGTGTGAAAACCGTTTACGTAACCAGCGGAACGGCTGTCATCAGTCAATCTGTTCTTGATCAATTATCCGGGATGGGTATTACCGTCGTTTCCCTCGGCGGAAACGATCGTTTTGAAACCTCCGCTAACATCGCTAAGGAAATGATCAAGCTTGGTGCTCATGTTTCTAAAGTAGCCGTTGCTTATGGCTGGTCAAACCAAGACGCTCTTTCCATTGCTTCCATCGCTTCCGCTGCTAATGAACCTATTTTGTTAACTGAGAAGGATTCTGTTCCTTCAAGTGTACAATCTTTCTTAACTTCAAACTCCAGCATCGCCTCTTCTGATGTGATCGGTGGTACAGCCGTTGTCAGCGATGCTGTTAAAGCTCAATTCCCGAATGCTACCCGCCACTTCGGAACCACAGCTTACGACACCAACAACCAAGTTATTCAAGATTTCAGCTCAGCCCTGAAATTTGACAGCGTCTATGTCGCCAATGGTAAAACCGGTATCGATGCTCTTGCCGGTGCACCTCTGGCAGCTCAAACCGACTCTGCTATCGTCCTCACCGACGGAACTGTTCCGGCTGCTGCAACCTTCGTTCACAGCAAACTTGCTTCTGACGGCGTTGTGACGGCTCTGGGCGGAACTGCTGTTGTTCCTGACGCTGTGCGCACCGGTATTGCAACCGGTCAAGTTACACCTCCTCAAGGTGACTTAGCTGTTTCTTCTGTAACAGCCGTCAGCGCAAACAGCATTAAAGTACAATTCAGCGCTGCTCCTGCTGATACCTCCAAGGTTACCTTCAATGTTACCAATTCAGGAGCTCCTGTAACCGTAAGCGCTACTTGGAATTCCGATAATACGGAAGCTACACTGAGCAGTTCAGCTAACTTCGCTGAAGGAACCTATAGTGTTGACGTGAAGAATAATGCTACCGATCTTGGCTCCAGCAATGTTACCATCAGTCAGCAAAAAATTGCTAAGATCACTATTAATTCTGATAAGCTCGCTGTTAATCAAGATGGTATAGGTTATGCTACCTTTACGGTTCTTGACCAATACGGCAATGACATTACAGGCAACTATCTCGCTAATAATATTGTCTTCCAAACAGGTGTCGGTTCTATCACTATTCCAACAACTGGTGTGCTTAAAGTAACTCCAACCACCTCTACCAGTCTTATCACCTTCCCGACCGTCGCTATCACAGGGTATGATTCAACCTCCGGAGTTTCCGTAAGCGCAACGTTAAGCACTTCTACAGCTATTGGAACGTTAAGCAGCATTACACTTAACAGTTTAACCAATGCTAACAATGCAACTCTCACAGCTGGAGACACCAGTGATACTTGGTATATCGATTACAGTGCTAAAGATATGAGCGGCAATGATACCACGGATTACAGCCTTGTCAGCGGCGGCTTGATCTTAAACGGGGATAATCATGATCAATTGTCATCTTCCAGCCCCTATGTAATCGCTAAAGTTGTAAAAGATCCTTCAGACAACAACAAAGCCGCAATTCAAGTCACCGTAACCAGCGACACCATTGAAAACGATCTTCCTGTAACCATTACTGCTATGAGTTACCAAGGAACTCCTTCAACCTTAAATCTGACCTTAAAGAAACAGTCAGCTGTTGATACCTTCACCTTAATGGCTCCTTCCTACAATATTGCTTCAGGTGAGCTGAAAGAAATTCCCTTTATCGCCTATGATCAAAACGGAAAACAACTCACCAAATATTCCGATCTGGCAGGAAAAGTTACGTTGAATGGTTTTGACGGCAGTGGTTCTGATGCTTCTGAAGTAGGACTCCAACGCAACCCTGATGGAACTGCCAGCTTATATGTCAGAGCTACCACAGTTTCAGGCGATACAAATCAAAGCGTTCCTCAAGTCCTTACTGCAAGCACCACAACCGGTCACACCAGCAACATCACCTTGAATATCCAACCGGCTGCTAAAGCTGACACCTTGTCCTTAGACAGCAACAAAGTCATTGGCGCAATGCAAGAAGGTGCTAATGAGCGCATAGACTTTGGTGAAAACTATGGCGGCTTAGCTGTTAAGGATCAATATGGACGTACCATGGATATGACCGGTCTCACAGGCAATGCCGGCAACTATGAGGTTGTTGCTGCCACTTCCGGAAATGCTCTGAGCATAAATGGCATTGAATCCGATAAAACCACTACCACAACCAATGCTATAGCAGTCGGCGGACAAGGTATTGAAATTGTAGCAGGCAACAATCTTGCAGATTCTGTCAACAGAACCCAAACCGTTAACTTCTATTTAATCAACAAAGCTGATGAATCTGCAGTACTCGGCGGCGACACAAGCAAAGCCATTGATTCTCAATCTGTAACCTTCACAGTTGTGAAAAACAGCGATATCAACGACTATTCCATCGATTCGGTTTCCCAACCAATCTATGCCTTTGACTCAGCTACCGGCAGTGCTATTACAGCGCAGCAAGATGCTTGGGCAGCTAACCCCTATGTTTATGGAAAAACATCCGCCGGAGCAAAAGTAATGATGGCACCTGGCTTTGTTCAAGGCGCATATGTTGACAACAGCCAAAACTTCTCCGTTGAAACAAACGTAAAAGGTATGAAGTCTGCAGCCACAAACGCTTATGATACGGTAAAAGTCGTCGCATTAAAATTAGATCCTACAGTATCCAGCGCAACCACTAATTTGACGGTAACCATTAAAGGTGCTGACGGTCTGATCCACACCGTAACAACACCGATTACCTCCTCAAACGTCGATCCTGTGGCTAAGACAATTGCTGTTAACAGCGACACCACGAAAGGTATGCATCTGTCCGATGACGGAAATACCATCTATATTGACAACTCAACAGCTATGACTACCGAACTGGGTCAAGGCGCTCTGCTGCAACGCTTCGACACAGATGAATCCAAGACCGGCCGTCAGGATATCTACTTCTATGCTACAGATTCTTATGGCAGCAAAGGTTTGAACTTAGCACAGATCTATGTAGTAGACAGCGGCACCTCAACCGGATCATCTGCAACTCCATTGTTCACCGTTACAAATG
>NZ_NAHZ01000017.1:0-125693 GCF_002196785.1 Desulfosporosinus sp. FKA
AAGTTAAGACCTCCAGGGCCAATAATACTTGGGGCGCAGGCCCCTGGGAAAGTAGGTCATCGCCAGGTAAAACAAGCAACAGACTGCCATATGGCAGTCTGTTTGTGTTTCATGAAAGAAATGAAAGATAGCTACCGGGGTTCCACCCGTTCGATCCACGCTGCAGGAGAATGCTTATCGGGACGCAGCGTGGCGAAAAGCTCATCCGCTTTTCGTATCTCGAACACGGAAGTTAAGGATCCACACTGCAGGAGTATGCGTATGGGGACGCAGTGTGGTGAAAGGCTCATCCGCCTTTCGTTCCAGGGCCGATAATACTTGGGGCATAGCCCCTGGGAAAGTAGGTCATCGCCAGGTAAAACAAGCAATAGACTGCCAATTTGGCAGTCTATCTGTGTTTCATGAAAGAAATGAAAGTACTCTACCAGGGTTGCACCCGTTCGATCCACGCTGCAGGAGAATGCTTATCGGGACGCAGCGTGGCGATAAGCTATCAAAAAAGATCAGTAGACCTGATCTTTTTTCTCTATGCCATGAACAATGAAAACAACGTAAATAGTTTAGGACGTATTTTGTATCTGCGCATGAAAATGGGATGGATAAACCGGACTTATACTTATATGGATTTCTGAGTCTATAGAGTTTGGTCTGCTAACTCGATCGTTATTTCCAGTACTGCTCTGGCCCAAGGAAATTTAGTTTTCATCAACTCAAATTCCGAACCTTCTTTAAGAAAACCGGCGGTCCCCTTAATCAAAAAACCTGTTCCTTTATACATTTTGCCTTGTACTTCACGATTAGTAACAGTGAGTTTAACTTTATTATTTCTTGCTATATTATTCTCGGTTTCGTTCATTCCGCCAACCGGGATAAGTAATTTTCCATCGTTTGTGATGTTAATGTAGCTGTTCCATGTATTGACCACGTGAGGCTCATTTATCCCTTGAGTTACAATTGCGACTGCTCCATCGGAAGGGTGAGTTAGAACTTCTTTAAGCTTTTCGATAGACATTTAGAGTACCTCCTTAAAATTAAGTACTAAGCTGAGAAATATGATATTTACAATTTTCTGTTAAACTTTTAGACAGGGGCCGTGGCCGGTTGCCACAAAATTGGGGTTTAATTGTTTTAATGTTTGTTGTAATTTTATGCGGCGTTCTTGGTCAGGTACTTGTTCCTTACTGATATCGTCTATTTCAGTCTCCCAATTGGATTCTAGAATAGTATTGTTTGCTTCTCCGAAGCGAATCATCAGGTCACTACTAAAAAAGATACCGCGTCTTTTTTCCAAGACCAGCAGGCCCTCCCAAAGATGCATTTCAGAAGGGTAACTAAAGAACTCTAGATCGTAACTTTCCGTTGTCAGTTTCTCACCGGGTTTTTTACTAATAAACTCTTGAACAAGTCCAAATCCGGTTAGCTGACGGGCTGTCACTTCGGGGCATATTGGTATAGCTTGAGGAAAATGTTCGAGTAGGTATGATAATCCGCCGCATTCATCTGCTTCAAAATGAGAAACAAAGATATAGTTTAGGTTATTATCCCCCAGAATGCTTTTCAACTTAGGCACCATTTCAGTTGCTTGTTGAACATTGCCCGTATGAAACAAAATTGGATCGTTGGTTAATAGAAGATATTGATGGAATGTAAGGTTAATTGGCGGAATGTACGTGCTAAATTGGTGTAAATCTTGATAAATGACAGACACACTTATGGCTCCTTTCTCTGTTATGGGTTGGTCTGAAGATAGTAATTCCCTAAAACATCAAATTAATTAGGAAAGTCAAAAACCGATCCGATTTATTCGGTCAATCTCAATGAATATGCTATCGAGATACTTTGGGCTTAATCTGAGTAAATGATATTATTCACTGCATTAGAGAACTTATAGTTTCAATTTGTACTTATGCGCTATCTGTCATTTGTAATTTGTAAGCTAAGAGATATATAAAATATCTCGTCAAATCTTATGTTATAATAACGAATAGTGCAAAATGAGGTGCATTTTTTGTCAAAAGATTTATATAATATTGACACTTAGGTTAAAAGAATTAAGTACGAGGGGAAAGTTGATGTTTCCCCTTTTGAAAATCTTGTAACAGAAGCAGCTAAACACGAGTTGATTGAGCCTAAGAACTATCTGGCTGAGTTGGTCGGTGAGATTGGTATTGTAAAGGTTGATGACAATGTTTGAATTTTATGATGTAAAATACAAGGATGTACTAGATCTTCCGAAGCTTGAAATAAAGCAGAAGGAAATTACAACTCTTGTCGGTACAAGTGGCAGCGGGAAAACAACAATTTTAAGGATGCTAAATAAGTTAATTTCTCCCACCCAGGGCAGGATTATTTTTAACGGTACCGATTTAAGGCAGATAAATTCTGTTGCCCATCGTAGAACTGTCAGTATGCTTTCTCAAAGTCCTGCTATATTTGATGGGAGCATTAGAGACAACTTAAATGTAGGATTAAGATTTCAGGAAAGGGAATTGGCAAGAGATAAAGATTTGAATCACATCTTAGAACAAGTTGCATTAAACAAGTCTTTGGATGATTCTGCTAATACCCTTTCGGGAGGAGAAAAACAAAGGCTTGCCTTAGGCCGAATACTTCTTCTTAATTCGAAAGTGTATCTTCTTGACGAGCCATCATCAGCACTGGATGATGAAACTGAGGAAATGATTATTCAAATGCTGACAGAGCATGTAAAGAGAGAAAAGAAGACAATTGTATTGGTAACACATTCAAAAGCGATTGCTGAGAAGTATTCCGACACTATCATCGAGATATCGAAAGGCAGATGCTTAACCTGGAGGTGCAATGATGAACGGAATAATTGATTTATCTGCTTTCCGGGTTGTACTTGCGTATCTATTTGTAATTATTGTTCTTGTGATTGTAAGAATACGAGGGATAAATAGAGAAAAAGAAATCGTTTTTTCTTCTTTGAGAATGACTTTGCAGTTGATTTTGACTGGTTATATTCTGGTGTATGTATTTCGCTATCCTAATCCGTTCATTACCGGAGGTATTATTTTTTTGATGGAGGCATTTTCGGTCTATACTATATTCAAAAAATTTAAAGGTAAATTATCTGCTTCGCTAAAGAAAGTTGTTGTAATTTCAATGAGTGTAGGCACTTTATCTTGCCTTTTGTATTTCTTATTGGTGGTAGTTCGGATTACTCCTTGGTATAATCCGCAATATTTTGTACCAATAGCCGGAATGCTCATTGGTAACTCGATGACGGGAATATCTCTTGGGATCAAAAGCTTGATTGAAGGAATGACAACACAAAAAGCATTAGTGGAAGAAGCATTAATACTTGGAGCAACACCTCAGGTTGCGACAAGAAGCATAATTAATAGTACTTTTGATGCTGCTATTTTGCCGACAATTCAATCTATGGTAGGAATGGGAATAGTCTTCTTACCGGGGATGATGACAGGTCAAATCCTTTCCGGTACATCTCCGACAACTGCAATAGCTTACCAGATAGCTATAATGTTCGGAATCCTTGGCGCTGTGGCACTAACTGTCATCATAATGTTGCAGTTAGGTTACCGTACGTTCTTCAATATGGAAGATCAATTATATGAAGTTTAGGTTATCCTATCCTGTGTCCAGTCAATTTTAATCTAGTAGGTGGATAACAAAAGAGCGTTCACAACAATTTGTTTCAACGCGTCTAGATTTAGATTGAATTATTTGATTTTTCCGATGCCAATATTTATCCGGAAATTTCCATACTGTAAGATAGAGTCCAAAAAAAGGTTTAATTCTATTTGGGAATTAACTTGAATTTTCAACATGTAACACCCGTCACCGCTAATCCGGTATGCTTCCACAACCGAAGAATTGTCTTTTATGAATATCTGAAATGTCTTATGATCGGTTGTTTTCATGAAGACGGTGACATATGCGGTTAGAGTTTTCCCAAGTAACTCTTCATCAATTAAAGCGGTATAACCTTTAATAACACCTAAACTCTCCATTCTTGAAATGCGGTTAGCAACCGCTTGTCCGGTTAGATGAATCGCTTCGCCAATATCTCGCAAATGAACTTTACAATTTGCCTTAAGCAGCTCTATAATTGCCAAATCAGTTTTATCAAGCATTTTCATCAAAATCCTTTACTATTGAAACTGAATTGAGCCCATAATTTTCTCGGCTCAACTAAAAACTTTTGTATACTTATTATAACAAAAGAAATGGAGGGGTTGGCAATGAAGAGAGCATTATTGGTAATTGATGTTCAGTATGAATATTTTACGGGCAGGATGCCGATTACTTATCCCGAAGGAAGCTTTGAAAATATAATTAAGGCTGTGGATGCAGCAAATCTATATCAAATCCCGGTTATATTAATCCGACATACTGCGATACAAAATGATGCAGCTACTTTTCGAAAGGGGAGCCATAACTGGGAAATTCACGAGGACCTCTTGAAAAAAGAACATGTTTGTATTATCGATAAGAACTTACCTGGAAGTTTTACGGATACTGATCTAGAAAATGTGTTAAAACAAATGTCGATTGACACAATTGTTATAGCCGGGTACATGACGCAGATGTGCTGTGATACGACCGCAAGACAGGCAGTACATCTCGGATTATCAGTGGAATTTCTATCTGATGCAACAGGTACTTTAGATATCATGAATTATGCCGGAAAAGTTACAGCTGAGGAACTTCACAGATCGATTCTTGTAACGCAAGCGATGCGGTTCTCTAGGGTGATATCCACTGATGAATGGATAAAAGACCACTAATCTTCAAGCATACCTCTTGGTTAACGATTGCGAAAATAAACGGTGCAGAGATGGTTACCATAAAACGTGTTGATCTGGATTATCGACAACCTGCTTTAGTGCAGTAATTATATAGACAATTATGATAAAAACAGTAATTGAAAGTAAAGGAGAAAAATAAGCGAAGGGTTGTGCTCCCATAGTCGTACCATGTGCCCACAAATCCCATAGTGACATAAAAAACCTCTCCTTTACAAAGGCTACTCAAATAATCTCAGGGTTATTGAAATGATTTTTAGTTGTTACTTTAACTGGTTAAGGCTATCTCTAATAATGTGTTCACTGTTAGCTTGCTCAAATTTATAAATGGCACCATTCAAAAATAGTCCGAATGACAGAATCATAACAGCAATCTGTAATGGAAAAGGTGTATATAGGTCAAGGAATCGAATAAGACTGACAATATTATCATTGGGCTCCAGGGACTGTTTTATACTCAATTCCACATGGCGAAAGTCAATGGTGAGAAAACCTATAGATGTATGATGATCGTAAACAGGAAAGTAAATGGACATTCTCGGAGTAAGGCTAAAGGGGTTAAGTTGACCACGCTGAGAACAACGAGATTCAGTGACTATTTCTTTTGTAATGACATTTTCTAAATCAATCGGTTCATACGAAAGATTGCTGGCGGTCACATCCGTTTTCTTTTGCCGTTGCCCGTTTTGCCCGCTAATTACCTCAAAGACTCTATAAGCAGCATCGATAATAACAAAAGCAAGAGAGGCATAGGTAGCCAATAGGGTAAGGGAATACGGCGGTCTTATTTCGATAATTTTAAAGAGCAAATAAATTGTTTCGTTAGGTTCCATTTGTTGACGCCAAAAAACTTGCACCATTCGAAGGTCGCGTATAGCTAATCCGATGGCGCAGTAAGGACGGACAAAAAACCAAAACATTACGGTATCGGTACAAAGTCTGAATGGGTTTAATTTGCCAGCAAACCATTTCCGTCCCTGGTTCAGCAATAATGAGTAATACTTTTGAAAAATCATTGGGTTCTTACACAAGATTCCTCTAAAGTATGGGCTAAATCTTCCTAAATATTGTTCTAGAATTAGATCGTTTTCTGGTGGCATAAATCTTCACCCCAACTAAAATTGCTCAATTATTCTTTCCCCCGCTTTTTCAATAGCTCCTTCGGAATAGCCACCAGTATTTAGAATGAGCCAGGTCCAAAAAAGCGAATTAAGGATTGCAATAAAGGTAGGGACAGGTAACCATATGCCCCAGAATTTCGTGTTTTTTTGAGTGGAAGAACTATTGTTCCAAGTATTCTCTATCATGTTTGAGCTCATAAGCATTCAAAATGTCCTCATAAAATCAGATACTATCGGAGTGATTCATAGTTTCGGAAAATAACAGCACCCAGTATCATTGAGACAATAAAGGAACCTACCAGCCAAATTATCCAATAGCTTTGAATTAACCAAAATTCGCAATTATTCCTTACCACAAGGCCCTCCCCCCAAACTAATACATTATATTCCATAATATAAGCAGCTGTGTTAATATCAGGAAATATTGATTTTGGCAATACTAACTGGTCCAAAGAAATTCTCATTTTCGAGGATAACTTTGGGCTTTTGCTAATCTTAATTACATATTTAGCAGTTTGTCCTCTGATTAGTTTTATTTTAACCGCATAGCGGTTAATATTTGCAGGAATTAACGACTGCGTGCAGAATGCTAATTGACCGATAATTGTTGACTAGAGGAGATGTAGTTTTTATTGAACTGGAAACGCACACTTATGATTTTATGGGTTACCAATTTTTTGGTAACCGCAGGTATGAGCTTGGTGATTCCATTCCTTCCTTTATATATTGAAAAGCTCGGAGTACATCAACTACAGGATATTGAACGATGGTCAGGTTGGGTTTTCTCAGCCCAATTTGTAACCTCCGTAATTTGTCAACCTATCTGGGGAAGATTCGCCGACAAGCACGGACGAAAAATTATGCTATTACGTGCCGGTCTAGGTATGGGAGTCGTAACAGCATTAATGGGCGCGGTTGTAAATGTATGGCAATTGCTTTTCCTTCGGTTATTCAACGGAATCTTTTCTGGATTCATCTCTATGTCCGTATCATTGCAAGCCTCAATAACACCTAATGAGAATTCTGGCCAGGCACTTGGCATGCTTCAAACTGGAGCAATTGCAGGAAATCTTATCGGTCCATTAATCGGTGGTGTGCTAGCAGAAACTATTGGTTTCCGTGCTGTGTTCTATTTAACGGGTGGGTTTCTTATAGCTGCCGGAATTATTGTTTTGATATTTGTACACGAAAACCATCAGCCAAGAGTCAATACTAAAAGTAATCAAAAAGGTGATTTGATTCAATTGAAATCACTTTTACCAGTCTTTATAGCCTCGACATTCACACAAGTTGGTATGATGAGTATTGAGCCAATCGTTTCGATTTATGCCGAAACATTATATTCAGGTGCTCATTTAGCCTTAATAGCTGGTTTAGTTGTAGCAATGAGCGGTATTGCAAATCTAATTGGCGCACCTACTTTAGGGAGATTGGGTGACAATATTGGTCAACGCAAGGTTCTAATCATTGCCTTATGTTCAGCAGCATGTATGTATTTTCCCCAAGCCTTAGCTGCTAATATCGGTGTTTTGCTTATAGGTCGATTCCTATTAGGACTATTTATCGGAGGTATGATACCATCGTTAAATGTACTGGTTAAAAAGAAGGCTCCTAAAGAGCTGCAGGCTACTGCATTCGGGTTCAATTCGGCTTCCACATTCCTAGGTAATCTAATAGGTCCACTTGTAGGAAGTACAGTAGCAGCCACTTATGGGATTAAAAATGTATTTTATGTTACGATGGTGATTCTACTGGTTAATGCCGTTATGATCTATTTCAATCGAAACTTAGACGTTCAACCTAGAACTGTTACCGGGTAAATTAACTAGTAACTTGATCTTGTTCTTTTCTTAATTCCAGCGAGTTGCAATTTCAATAAGTCGCTGAGAGAGCCGTTTGGCTTTTTCAACGTAAATTGAGTTTGTAACTGGATACCTAATGATTTATAAGTGCGTCCCCAGCAGTAAGTTTTAGACTCTTAAGCTGTGGGGCGCTTTTTTAATCTTACATTCAAAATCGTTGTAATTAAAATAGCTTTTTACAAACACTTAGCTTAGAGGGAATTGTTCATTATAAACTAATAAATTTTCACGAAAAATTCAGCTATATTGTTTGGAAAAATGCTTTTTAAGTTTATACTTTCTGTTGTTAAAATTAAATGTAGTACATAACTTCAACTATAAGTCGTTTACAAATATTAATTTAAATAATTTATTTAAATTGGAATTTTTTCAATTAAATTACATTAATATTAAACTAAATAGTATTGTAATATTTAAATATAACTCAAGTTTATTCAATATAATATGATTTAATCTAATATATTAATAACTTATAGAGTGTAAAACTTTAGCATTAGATCCTAATTTTATTCAAAGAACAAAAAACAGTTCAAGCATTTAGTTAAGAATATTTATAATAGTCTCAGAAATAGCGCTTAACATAAATAAATACGATTACGACAATATTGTCTTCTTATAGACATTAACGAAACTCAATGCTAATCTTTAATTGTGAGAACAAGTACATAAAAGGAGGATTGATTTCGAGAAAATTACAGTATTTAGAAAATACCCTTAAAGGGATGCTAAGAAATTTGACTAAAAAAATTTGGAAGGGAGGGGTATATAGAAAGATCGTCATCCGCATTAATTGGAGTTTAGATGAGCACAAATATTGTGTTTGTCAAATTTCGTTGATTTGAAGGTGGTATTTATATGTACCTAACAAAAATTAATCATTTCCCCTCTATTGAGACTATAAAGAATTATAAAATTGAAAATCTTCGCAAGGATTTTATGGCGGCTTTGACTGGGGTAGTTGTAGCAATTCCTCAATGCATGGCCTACGCTTTGATTGCAGGGCTAAACCCGGTTTATGGCCTTTATACAGCGATTGTATCCGCGATTTTCGGTGCAACATTTGGGAGTTCTAAACATCTAATTACTGGGCCGACTAATTCATCTGCCTTACTGGTCGCTAGTGTCATGAAGAACTATATGGGACTCGACAATGCCTATCAAATGGTTTTCCTTTTGACATTTTTAGTGGGTACTTTAAAGATCCTTTTTGGGGTTTTGAAACTTGGCAGATTAATTAGTTATGTTTCTCACTCTGTAATTATTGGTTTTACAACTGGGGCAGGTTGTTTAATAGCTCTCGGACAACTAAGCACTCTTCTAAGTATTCCTGTTAAAAATTCAGCCCAAATGGCGACGACAGAAAAATTATATTATGTATTAACCCATTTACAACAAACCAATATATATGCTCTTGGAATGGGTTTAATAACGATAATCGTGATAGTAGTTTGCAAAAAAATTAATAAGAATCTACCAGGTGCCCTCATTGGAATTATTGTTCCAATTATCTTCATTGTCATCTTTTCGTTAGATAAACTTGGAGTTCAACTTACTGGAAATATACCTACTTCTTTACCTCCGTTTAAAATGGTTAACTTTGATCTCAGCTTTATTCAGAATAATATTAGCGGAGCTTTATCTATTGCCATTATTGGCTGTGTTGAAGCAATTTCCAGTGCTAAATCAATTGCAACTTTATCACGCCAAAAGGTCGATCCAAACCAAGAATTTATAGGCCAAGGGATTGCGAACATGGCTTCCTCATTTTTTCAAGGATTCCCAGGATCCGGTTCGTTCACAAGAACTGCGCTCAATTATCATAGTGGAGCCGTTTCAAGACTTGCCGGTGTTCTCCAAGGTGGAATAATGGCTATTGTTCTTCTGTTTTTTGCTCCTTTTGCCAAATATATTCCTACAGCTTGTCTAGCTGGTGTTATGATGGTAACAGCTTATAATCTTGTGAATAAAGATGAGATCAAGAAAGTTGTAAGTCTTGGTAAACTAAAGTCAGATTCTTTAGCTATGTGGGTAACCTGTTTTGCAACTATCCTATTACCTAACCTTTCCTATGCGATCTATACCGGAATTGCACTTACAATTATGCTGCATCTAAAAGACACCAATAAAGCACCCATAAGAATTTTTATTCCTTTGGAAGCAGAAGATCCCAAAATCGTTGAAAAAGAAGTTGAGGTTGTAAAGGATAACGTTGAAATTCTAATTATTGAATTAGAGGGTAACCTTTATTTTGGATTAGCGGATAATCTCGAACAAAGGCTTGTTAGTTTGATTAGCAAATCAAAGGTGTTTATTTTAAGGATGAAGCATGTCTGCAACATTGACGTAACCGCACTTAATGCTCTCAAAGTTTTCACGCGGTCGGTTAAAGATGCTGGGGGAAGCGTCATTGTTTGTGGGTTAAATTCTAATCTTGATTCCATTTTAGTCAGCTCAAATTTTGATTTTGATATTGATTCCAACAATAAATTCATGTCTGAAAATGAAACGTTTGCATTTTCGTCTAAGGATCTGGAAAGGGCTAGGGACGTATTGAAATGTGATTCGGAAAATAAATCATCGAAATCCTGTGAATTATTGGCTAGTTCCTTTCAATTTTAATATGGTTTAACAATTTATAAAAAGTTATAAAAAGACGTACTCAAAGACCTATAGTCAGAATCTATAGGTCTTTTTCTATCCAGTTTTAAGCCCCCCAACTGAAGTCCCGAAGTTCGGCTTTAGCTGAACGAGGTCGTTAATTCTAGCAAAAGTAAAAACTGTCAATATAGAAAAACGTGTTCTACAAGCTATTTTGATCAATAGAATATCATAGAAATGATTTTTGTTTTAATAAACGATTATAAAGGAATTTTATAATCGCGTAAATGAAAGGAGGTAAAGAAGAAAACCATCATATTTCGGCCAAATACTTAAGTTTAAGTTAGGAGGGAAAAAATGAACCAAGAAAACACTTTGACTAGGTCTTCGTTGTTGAAGACCGAGGACTGGTGGGCTGTGTGGCTGGGAGGATTGGTGTTTTTCCTCGGTTTAGGTCAACTCTTTGGAGGCGATTTGTTAGGTTGGGCTGTTAAAACAAATGTCTGGCTTAGCATAACTAATTCAATGGCACCCCTATCCAAAACATATGCGTTTTTGCCTGGATGGGCTTCTTTGTTGCTGACATTTCTTTTCTTTCTGGTTACAACGTCTATCGGAGCCGCGTGTATGGGTTGGAACTTAAAACGATTTGTCGTGGGATTTACGATTATTTTCGCATTGGCCTATGGTTCTTTTGTTCTTGGAAGTTACGGTTATCTTGCGGCAACTAAAGACCAGTATGCAAAGCTAAATATGAATTGGTCAGTGGGACTTACCCCTGAAGGGGGTTTTATTATCGCACTTATAGTAGGTCTTCTGATTGGTAACTTTTGGACAGGATTGGCAAAATTTCTAGAAGAAGCGGCACGACCTGAGTTATATATTAAAACTGGAATTGTAATTTTAGGAGCAACCTTGGGAATTAAAGCTCTTGGTTCTGTCAATCTAGCCTCCACAGTGATTATTCGGGGACTCTGCGCTATTGTTGAAGCATACCTCATCTACTGGCCTGTCGTTTACTTCATTTCTCGGAAATGGTTTAAAATGACACCGGAATGGGCTGCCCCCCTTGCGTCCGGTATTTCTATCTGCGGTGTTGCAGCGGCTATTGCTACTGGCGGGGCAATTAGATCCCGGCCTCAGATCCCAATTATTCTCTCTTCGGTAATCATTGTTTTCGTAGCTGTCGAACTTTTGTTTTTACCATGGCTTGCCCAAAGCATTTTGTATAATCAACCGATGGTTGCTGGATCTTGGATGGGTCTGGCTGTCAAAAGCGATGGCGGTGCAGTCGCCAGCGGTGCAATCACAGAAGGGTTAATCAGAGCTAAAGCACTGGCTGTAAACGGAGTAAAGTGGGAACCCGGCTGGATCCTGACGGTTACGACAGTTACCAAGGTTTTTATTGACATCTTCATAGGGATTTGGGCCTTTATCCTTGCCGTGGTCTGGTCAGTTTTTGGGATTAACAAAAGGAGTCAAGAAAAAGGTGCCAAGGTAACAAAAGGAGAAATATGGGAACGTTTCCCGAAGTTTGTGATTGGTTATGCTGCTACTTTTCTAATCCTTCTTTTAATAGGTTTAGCAGCTCCACACTTAACCAAAGCTGCTACAGCTGCGGCTGACCAGGCTAATGGCCTGAGAGGAATCTATTTTACTCTTACGTTTTTCTCAATCGGTTTAATCACTAATGTACGTAAACTATGGGCTGAAGGCATGGGCAGAATCGTGACGGTATATGCTGTTTGTCTATTTGGGTTTATCCTTTGGGTTGGACTCTTAATATCCTGGATTTTCTACCACGGAATTATGCCGCCGATTGTAACTGGCTAGAATTCATTATCCTGATAAGGAGGTGCAATTATGGCAGAAGCTAGCTCAAATGCTGGACAACAGCCAAATGCGAAGACAGAAATGCAGGCAGAGGAATGGTTCGACTTGCTACCAATTGAAAAAAAGCTTATCGGTTATTCATTAAGCCTGGGAATTCTTCTGTTGATTGTTTTCGTTTTAGGCTTTAAAGTACTTTAAGAGTCGCATTAATCTATAGATTTATCTGATCAGTAGGAGCCTAAATTACATCCGCTAACTAAATTCCGTTGTACGCTAAAAATATGAAAAGGACCGAATTTCGAGTTCGGTCCTTTTTGTCATCGCCTTGTTTTTAAGTAAAATATGTATTTGTATTTTATAGATAACGTCTCATAATAAAAGTTATTTTTTGATTGTTTAGACAACTGATAACTTGAAATAAATTATTTATTTCTTGTAAAGGATTGATCTTAGTTATGTCGAATAAACAACAATATCGAACTAATCAGTTCTTTGTTTTAGGAATAATGTAAGAAAATGTAATTATGTTAGTCGGTGGTTTACTACATATTACTAAGTTAACAAATACATAGAAACGCCAGGTTAAAAAGCAAAAGATATTAGACGTTTGTTAATACTAATTAGCAGGAAGTAGTGAAAATATGTTGTTAAAGCAATCTCGAGTTCACTGGTCACATTGGATTGTTATTTTAATTTGTTTAATTATACCTTTGGTAACAGATCATATGCAACTCGTTCCCGGTGATTTGATGTGGATGCTCTATATAATACCTGCAATAATCTTAGCCTACTACTATGGTTTAAAAGGTGGGTTCATTACCGCTCTTTTTAGTGTAAGTATCCAACTTACGTATAAATTGTCAGAGAGAAATTTTAATTTTATGGGACTCAAAGAGGGAAGTGACGGTATTGTTTTAGTAACGTTATCTCTGGGTTTATTCGCTACGGCAATTGGAATGGGGATATTGGCGGATCGTCTTAAACTAAAACAAAACGAATTGGAAGTTGCCTTAAGAACCATGAAATCGATGGCCTATCATGATGAATTGAGCAGTCTTCCTAACCGACGTAAGTTCATTGATAAATTATCCGAGTTAATTAATGATAATCCCTATCCAAGGATGATTGCAATTATGTTTATAGACCTTGATCGCTTTAAGATGGTCAATGATACCTTCGGACATGCTGCTGGTGACTTATTGATCATAGAAGTCGCCAAACAGTTAGCAAAGTGTGTTAGCGAAGAAAGTCTAGTAGCTAGAATGGGTGGCGATGAATTTACTATTTTGATCGATAAGGTAACGTCTGTTGACGAGGTCGAAGAGATTGCTCAAACTATTATTGAATGCTTTGAGAAGCCTCTAAATATTCAAGGAAGAGAAATCCAAGTCAATCTTAGCATTGGTATTGTCCTTTACCCCCATAATGGGCTGAGTATGGAAGTTTTACTGGAACATGCGGACGCTGCTATGTACTTAGCTAAACAAAGAGAAGGAAGTCATTATCGATTTTACTCCAAAGAGATCGATACAAGGATTTTTCGTAAGTTGGAAATAAAAAATCAGTTAGAGTTTGCTCTCGGACGAGATGAATTTACTTTAAGTTATCAGCCTCAGGTTATTGCCAAGACGCAGCAGATTGTGGGTGTCGAGGCCTTAATTCGTTGGAAAAATAATAAACTTGGTTTGATTACACCAACAGAGTTTATTCCTATTGCCGAAGAAGCGGGTATTATTATACCCATAGGCGAATGGGTGCTGGAAACAGCATGTCGAGATGCAAAGACCTGGTTTAACAAGGGGTTACCACAGCTGAGATTATCGGTTAATATTTCACCGATTCAATTAATTCACGATCAATTTGAAGAGATGGTGAATCGTGTCTTGAAGCAGACTGGCTTCCCCCCGGAGAATCTTGAATTAGAGATCACAGAAAATGTCGGCTTGTATGGACTTGATAAATCATTAACTACGTTACAACGCCTTAGGGCGATGGGGATTGGCTTAGCTATTGACGATTTTGGTACAGGATATTCTTCCCTGAGCTATCTTGTCGATTTACCAATCGATACCATCAAAATCGATCGTGTGTTTGTCCAAAACCTTAATACAAATTCAAAATTAATGACGTTAGCTGAAGCAATTATCAAAATCTCTAAGGTTATGAATTTCCAAACCATAGGAGAAGGCGTGGAGACTTTGGAAGAATTAAAAGGGCTGGATACACTTGAGTGTGATCAAATTCAGGGTTACTTTTTTAGCAAGCCAGTTTCAACTGAGATAATGGCACAACTCCTAAAAAGTGGTATCAGCGTTGAAACTGACCTGAGAAATGAGGACATTGGAGCTTAAAGTTTAAGATTAATCAAGCTCTGCTCTGATTTCAGTTGCGTTAAGTGTCTGGTTCACTGCGTCAAAGATTTCTTGTTTTGCAAGTTCAAAAGAATCAAAATAGCCAAGAGGCTTTTCAAAAGATGTATCAATCCAAGCTAGAAATCCATATTCTGTAAGAGTTACCAACCAAGAGCTCGTCTCCTGAAACACCACTCGGCTTGATGTTTGCATTTCATGATAAGTACTGAAACCATTTTTAAGAGCAAATTGCTTTCTAGTCATAAATCCACCTCGCTTTAATATCTTTTTAAATAAATAATAACAGAGAAAATTTCGACACAATTCGATAGAATCCTCTATATAATAATCGATATATAGGAGTTTTTGTAGATCTATGCCTAATACGACGTAAGTATCTATAATTGTCCTTTAAACAGCATTACCAAATCAGCAGCTGCAAATAAATAACTATGGAAAATGTTAGCTTAAAGAGTGATGGTTTAAGTGCCACTTTATTGATAAACGTTACTTATAATTTCTTAAGTAAGGAAGGAGAACAGCACATGGGTTTGAAGGAAGAAATTAAAGCCAGCGCCTTAAACTTAGGAGCTGATCAAGCTATACTCCGAAGGTTAGATTACATCGCGAGTGACGTAGCAGTTTTTGTGGAGAAAGTGGGCGGTAAGGCGATACCTATACCGGCTGACGGTCCTTATAATTATTGGGATGAAGAAAATCATCGTGGGATGGGGGATTTGTCCCATAAACATGCTGCTCAGGCGGCAGGTTTGGGTATCCTGGGGAAAAACTCTGTCCAAAGGGTATTGGGTGTATGCCTGCTGGGAATGCAGGAGGGTTTGTCCAGTAGGGATAAATAAATAGTTAACAAGATGTAGAGAAAATAGAACAGCCTCTCTTTAGGCTTAGGTTCAATGAAAAGTGGTTAGATATGCAGAAAGAACATATTAAAGAATTAGACGTTCTAAGAATGATAGGCTTTGTATTCGTTGTGGCTCAGCACGTTTTTGGAGCATATGCCTGGCGGGAAGGGGCAGGTTTTTATGAATCACTAATTCTAAATTTATTTTATGTTATTGCTCAACCAGCTGTACCAATTTTTGTTATGATTACTGCGATTAGTCTATTCTATAATCATTCTGAAGGGGTAAATATATTCACATTTTATAAAAAGCGCATACTATATATTTTTTTGCCCTATGTGATCTGGTCAATAATTAATATTATGGATGCTAAACAGTATGGTCAGGCTTCCTTTGACAATTTCGTCGGGCAATTGGCTGCTGGAACCGGTAGGTATCATCTATGGTATATGTCGATGATTTTAAGAATTTATTTATTCTTTCCATTAATACTGTGGTTGTCCAAGCGTATACGAAAATTGCCCAAATTTTATAAAGTGGGTTTCTTATTGATTTGTTTTGTGTTTTATATAATACTTCTAAAAAATAATGGGATTACTTTCATAATTGGAAAAAGTTTATTTAAAACACCGACATATAATGAACAAATGTTTATTGATCGAACGCCTTTATTATGGTCAATTTATTTCGTAGTTGGAGCCTATGTAATATTTTGGTATCCTCATTTAATAGCATTGCTCCAACGTTATCGAAAATTTATAGTTCTCACTTATACACCATTGTTGCTGTATATTTATTACATTCAAATAAACCCCCATTTTCCCGGACATAACTATATAACAATCGGGTATCTATACTGTTTTCTTAAAGTTTCTTATATGATTTTGGCATTTTTTATGTTTTACAGTTTAGCATCTTACATTGTCAACCAAAAGCCAAAGCTATATCGCCTATTTAAGGATACTTCTCCGTATTCTTACTCGGCTTATTTAGCTCATGTTATCGTACTTCAGGCTGTAGCAATGGAGGTAGATAAGGTATACCCAATTAAAAGCTTCTTGTTACAAAGCCTTCTAATCTATATATTAACGATTGCTTTAACTATAAAGGTGATACAAGTATTAAGTCTGTTCCCATTTTCGAAATATTTTCTTGGTACAAGCTGTAACTATTATAAAGAATTCTTTAATAAAAGGGATTTGCCTTTCAAGTTTATAGGCAAAGGTTTTCTTCCATATCGACGCGGCGTGGCTAAGAAGTAATCGTCCTAAGGGAGAATCATCATGTTTATAATAAATTTTCCGTATAAGTCGAAGTTCGCAACCACAAGTATGATAATAATTATGCTTGGCTTAGTAGTATTATCGCTAATTACCTATCATCAATATAATCAAGTCAGTGAAAGTGAACTAATGCACACGATGTCTGATCACACTGCACAATCGGCCGGTTATATTAATACATGGCTGGAAGGACGTTTGGGAGAAGTGCGGGAAACCGCAGAAAGTCCGATACTTGGGCAGGCGTTAACACTAAATCCACAGCTAGACCTAACTCGAAACGACGAATCCATTCGCTTGCTTGATGAACTTAATCAATCTCGCTGGAACTATGTTTCTGCGGCATATCCCAATGAATATGCCGCCTTACATATTGTTAATTATCTACGGCCTGATGAGTGGGGAAATCCCAAGTATTTCAAAAAACTCAAGGCTAGATACTATAACGTAAAAGATGGAACGAATAAAACAGACCCTTGGGCGGAAGGTGCAGCGGTTGAAGCCGGAATGAGGTATTCACAAGCGGCAGGTGTTTATGACACGATATTTAAACCTGTTTATTCTCAGGCTTATGGACGAAATATGGTACTTATGGTAGCCTGGCGCAAAGATAACAAGGGAAACGTATCAGCTGGAGCAGCGGCAAGTTTAACCATTGAAACAATACAACAATTTGCTCAGCAGGCTGGTTACGGGAAAAAGGGATATGGTTTTTTATTAGCTCAAGATGGGACATTTATTACCCATCCAAATAGTTCATGGGCTATGCGGGAAAAAGTGTCAACTGTTTCGGACAAAAATATGCAGCAGCTTGGTAAGCTTGTTGCAAGTACTAAGTCTGGGATATTTCACTTCACAGACAATGGGGAGAAAAAAGTCGCTTTTTATAATTCCATTCCAATTGCCGGATGGACCTTAGTCACGGTTGCTGATGAAAATGAATTGTTCGCATCCGCTAATGAGTTGCATGTTTTGATGCTTGTTATCATTTCGAGTATCATCATACTTACTTTAATGTTTGCTTACATTGTGTTCTTATTGTTGAACCTTAAGCAGAGTAATGCGGCCAGAGAAGCGTTGGAACATCGTAATAAAGAATTAATTGCCACAAAGGAAACGGAACGCAAAATATTGCAAGCTGAAATCTCGGTACTTCAAGCCCAAATCCAACCTCACTTTTTGTATAATACCCTCAATTCAATTACGGCACTTTGTCGGACAGATTCCCTCAAGGCAGCAGAACTATTAGAAGAATTAAGCGATTACTTACAAGGAAAGTTTCGGTTTAACAGCATGGAGCTCATTCCCTTGGATCAAGAACTGGATTTGGTTAAATCGTATCTGGCTATAGAGCAGGTGCGTTTTGGCGAACGGTTGGAAGTTGAATATCATGTCGAGCCCAATACTAATCCTCTAATTCCACCGCTTATTCTTCAGCCTTTAGTAGAAAATGCCGTTAAACATGGTGTTTATCCGCAAAGGAAAGGCGGAATCGTTCGCATTTCCATTAAAAATGTCGATCAAGAAACGGTAATTAGTGTCACGGATAATGGGGTTGGTATGGCGCCGGATAAACTCAAACGCCTATTAAATGATGAGGACGCTCAAGAAGTAGGAGTTGGTCTCCGGAATATACAGAAGAGGCTGCAAAAACATTATGGCTATGGCCTAGAGGTTCAAAGCAGCATAAATAATGGAATAAATGTTACTGTTAAAATACCTAACTCGGCGAGGTGACCAATTTTGATTAATACCATTCTCATTGATGATGAGCAATTAGCAGTAGCTCAACTTGAGTACCTTTTGCAACAATATCCTGAAATTAATATTATGGCATCATTCACTGACCCGGTAACTGCTCTTGAGAAAATCGAAGATTATCTTCCTGATTTGATATTCCTAGATATAAGAATGCCTGAAATCAGTGGATTTGATGTAGCAGAGGAAATAATGCAAAGTTCACCCGGGACCTATTTCGTCTTTGTAACGGCCTATGACCAATATGCACTGAACGCTTTTGATTACAATGCCATTGATTATATTCTCAAACCAGTTTCTCATAAAAGAATAGATCGAACCATTCAAAAGGTGCTGACCAATTTTAAAAGCGGTAAAGAAAGGACGGCGCTGGATACTAAACTGCCAAAAATCAGGCAAATCTATGGCGCTGGATTTAATAAAATAATTGCTGCGGAAGAGGCTGGAAGAATTTTTTTGTTAGCCCCTTCCGATGTGTTCATGTTTACACCTCAAGGCCGTGGAGCCTTGATTCACACCCAACAGAAGACTTATCTTACGAAACAATCCATAAACTATTGGGAAGAACGATTAGAATCCTCTAATTTCTTTCGTTGTCATAAAAGTTATCTAGTTAACTTTAACAAAATCGAGAAAATCCTTCCTATGTTTAATCATACATACTTACTAAAGCTTGCCGATTATCCCGAGGAAATTCCTGTGAGCCGTAATAAAGCTAAAGAACTTAAAACGATCTTGGGCCTATAAAGAGCCCAAGATTTTTTTTGCACTATCCTTCTTAACACAATGTAACTGATAAATTCGGAATTTAACACATAATTGCAAATTGCTAGTAAAGAGTAAGTATTTAGCCCTATACTTTGATCACTGGGTCTTCGAGCGATAAGTGAAGACCGCATAATTCATCGAAAGGGGGCTTAGTATCATAATCGAAAATAACACGTAAGGAGAGAGGGAAAAGCAATGTCTAAGATCATAAAATGCGGAAGGCTGTTTTCAGCAATTGACGGGAATATTCAAGAAAATGCAATTATTATTATTCAAGATAACAAGATCAGCGATGTTAAGCGAGCTGAGGACTTTGCAGCGGGTGCGAATGATGAAATTATTGATCTTTCGGATAAGTTTGTTCTTCCGGGTTTGATTGACACGCATGTCCACCTCGGATTTGGCGGCAATACAACCCTTGTTGAGGTAAGTGAACCACCGGAACTAGTAGCCATAAAATCAATGAGAAATGCTGAACTGAATTTGCTGGCCGGATTTACAACAGTTCGCGATGAAGGATACCCCACTATAAGCGGCTCTGAAATAATACGTAATACCATTGCAGCTGGACTGTTCCCTGGTCCGCGTGTTTTTACCAGCGGTATGTATATTACCCAAACCGGCGGTCATCTTGAGTATCGTTATCCGGGAGAAACATTGGGTTACAGCACTTATAAGTCCGGTAATGTTGCTAACAGTCCTGATGAAGTACGTGCAGCTGCCCGTTTAATGCTCAAATACGGTGCCGATCAGATTAAGGTTGTAGTAACAGGGGGTGTTCTCAGCCCGGGCAACGAACCTGGAGAACAAAATATGAGTGTTGAGGAAATCAAAGCCGCTGTTGATGTCGCACGCATGCATGGCAAGATTATTTCTGCCCACGCTCATGGTACGGCAGGTATTAAGGCAGCCGCCGATGCAGGGGTTTCCGTCATTGAGCATTGTACGTTGGTCGATGAGGAAACTATAAATCTGATGGCTGAAAAGGGTATTGCCATTGTTCCTACGTTTATCGTTTTAAAAGTTATTGCGGAAAAAGGTGCAGCTGCCGGTATTCCTGATTTTGCTGTTCGCAAGGCTACAGCTTTGGTAGGATCACATCTTTCCAACATTAAAAAAGCCTACGATGCAGGAGTACGTATTGTTTTTGGAACAGACTGCGGAACTCCGCTTACTCCGCACGGTACACAGGCAGGCGAATTTGAATTGATGCTTCAAGCAGGCATTTCCCCAACGGATACGCTTCTCAGCGCTACGAGGTATGCAGCCGAATTGCTGGGATGGGATGAGCGAATTGGAACGATTGAACCAGGGAAGCTCGCTGATATCGTAGCTGTAAATAAGAACCCCTTCGAGGACATTTCTGTTCTAAAGAATGTGGCTTGGGTGATGAAAGACGGAAAGATCTATAAAGGTTAAGCATCAAACCGGCAAAATTTGTTTGGAGGATGATCAAATGGGCAAAAGAAAGATATTCTATGGCTGGTGGATTGTAGCCGCCGGGGTTTTAATCATGTCGATTCCGTATCCGCTTATTACTACAAACTGGGGACTGTATGTTAAACCTGTGACTAAAAGCATGGGGTTTAGTCGAAGTGAATTTGGAATCATAAGCACCATTATTTATGGTGTGACCGTATTTTTATCGCCATACCTTGGAAAATGGCTCGCCCAGAAAAATACTCAATTAATTCAGGCTATAAGTATCGTTGGCTTAGCAACCTCTTACGCCAGTTTTTCTTTGGGGCAGAACATTATCCATTTCTATATCAGCGCTGTATTTATGGGCGTTTTTTCTATTGGAGCAATTGCTCTGCCTATTAGTATTGTCTTAACCAATTGGTTCGTAAAAAAGAGAGGTTTAGCCCTAAGTATAGCCTTAGCAGGCAGCGGTGTGGGCGGGGCCATTATCAGCCCGATCATGACACGTGTTATTCAGAACTATGGCTGGAGAATATCCTATCTAATATTTGGCGCTGCTATGCTCATTATCGCTCTGCCTATGGTTCTTGTTATGAAAAAATCTCCGGAAGAAATGGGCCTGAAAGCTTATGGCGCCGATGAAGCAGTTGCCGTTGTTGAAAAAGCAGCCAAGCCTAAGGTTGAATATAACTTAACTCTGAAGGAAGCTAGAAAAAATAATTTCTTTTGGATTTACTTATTTGGCATATTCGCCCTTTCTTTTGTAAGTTTTGGATCTCTTAGCCAGTTTGCAGCTTTTGTTGCCGATCATCATGGAGCTGCCTTTGCTGCAAGCATTCTTTCCATATTCTTAATCATAGTTACTCTTGGAAAAATTTCATTGGGTTGGATTTATGATAAGTTTGGCACGAAGATTGGAACCCTTTATATTTGTATCGTCTTCGCCCTTTCCTTCGTTTGTATGCTATATCCAAACTCCAAACCCCTAATGTATATCACAGCAATCTTATATGGCCTTGGCATTTGTACAGGTACCGTCTGCCCACCGGTTATTACTTCTTCAATGTTTGGTACAAAATATTATGGCGAAATTTATGGCTACGTAAATCTGTCCGTCTATTTGGGGGCTGCTATTTCTGTTCCGGCATTGGCGGCGATCTATGATAAAACGGGTTCATATCAATCAGCATGGCTTCTTTGTATCGCTTTAACTTTTTTGTCTCTTATCTCCTTGCTTTACAGCGATCTAAAGAGTATGGCGATGAAGCGGAACTGATTCTTTTGAATTTCCTCTTACTTCTTCTTGGGTCTGATAGATTTAAATAACAAGCCTGGCAGTTATATTACTGCTAGGCTTAATTATTTGCTCAATTTTAGAAAGGTCGCAACGGACTTCTAAACCCCTATATTGATCTTAAACTAGTCCATCGTTATCCTTAACAAATTGGATGGCTCTGTCAAATTGCGATTCATCAACAATAGCCGCAATAAGTACGTCACGGCCGGATACGGAATTTTGACCTCCGTCACTCATACCACTAGCGCTGACATCCGCGGAAGCTAATACTCCGGTATCTTGATCTGAGCTTGCTCCTAAAATTAATGCCGCTTGGCTAGGCATGTCACCGGTTGTAGGATCGTTAACAAAATCGGCACTGCCGTGCGGATATTTACTAAAACGGTCTATCTGGATATCGGTTACTCCTAAACCTTTAATCTGTTCAGCAGCTATTTTAGCCTCATCTGAAGTTTTAAAAAAGGCCAAAATGTTCTTTTCGGTCATAACGGTTCCTCCTTTAACTTTAATTTTACAGTTTCCAAAATGTAATATTTTATTCTTTATTTCAAAATAAGAGCAGAGGTAGAGATTCTATTTTTTGAAAGATAAAGAGAACAAGAATTCATATTAGATCCATAAAATATCTCGATCAAAAGCTTGGTCCCAAATATTCTAAGGTGTTGTATAAAAAACCATATATGAGAAATTATAAACTAGTGAGAGAGATAAAAAGGCAGGGTTGAAAATGGTAGATATTATGGATAAAGTCCAAAAGATAGCTGAAATCGGTAAATCCTCCCGGGAAAAGCAAAGAATAATCAATGTAGTTGAAGTTTTTTATATATGGGATGTTTTAGTCACCAAGTTAGATGCCTTAGAAAGCATCCAGATTTTTGAACATATGATTGAAGACAATGATTTGAAGATAATAAAAAACAAGGTCAAAGATGGCCTTTTTTTGGGGATTAACGATATGGAAGCTTTAATGCGGGATTACGATTTGCCTTTTCCTATAAGACCGCCGGCAGACGTAAGTTCGACAGTTCATATCGAGGCTGTCAACGATAGAGACATTTTTCTAATGTTTTATGAAGTTATTGCCGCATTTTTTCCTATTCTTGGTATCGGCTTTATGCAAAGTACCACTCCTGACGTCAGGAAAGGACTAAAAAATCACTTGCTCTTGACTATAGAATTACAAGAAATGTTGGTCGAATACGGTAAATTAAAAGGCTATTTAAATCAACCGCCTGTCTACCGTCCATAAAAGTAAAAAATCGAGGTTTAGATTATGAAGATATTAAAGTATATTAAGGATATTTCCGAAATGAACGAGTTTCTTAGGGATAAACAAACTACCATAAATGTCAGCGAGGTTTATCATCTCTGGAATCATTTGATGCAGAGATATAACGTTATCTATATTACTAATCTTTTACATAACTTTGTCAAAGATGATGATTTGAAATTAGTCCTTAATTTAGGCAACAAAACTCTTGCTAAGCATACCGAGTTGTTAGAAAAGGAGCTTTTGAATTATGGCATTACTTTACCCCTTCGGCCGCCCAAACAAACCCAAGAGACGGTAAATGCTGAGCTGATATCGGACAGGCATATTTACAGACGGATTTTAAGGGGTATCCAAGCCTTTTTACCGGTTCATACCATGGCCTTCATTCATAGCACATCGCCCAAAATTAGAGATTTGTTTATTTCCTTTATGGAAGAAGAAATGAAAATCTATGATAAATATCTCGAATACGGCAAAATCAAGGATTATTTAATTAAACCACCGGTCTACAGGCCATAGCTAAAACGAGAAAGATAAGTGTTTCACTAAAGTTGGAAATATTTACATATCAATTATTATATTACATTAGGCTCACAGGAACGAGAAAAAATGGCCTTGCTTTCGAGGAAACTTACACCTTGAAACGAGGCCACTGTATTTTCTTGGAGACCATAATGTTTCTATTGGAATTAATGAGCTTAATAATTATTGTAAGGGCTAACTAAAAAATTAGAGGAATTATAAAAATTATATCGAAACAATTAGATAAAATTTGCGATATTCAAGTCATTGTAAAATGATAAATTAAAATATTCCTAAAGTTTTTATATTAAACAAACAAAAATGGTATGATTGGTATATTTCACCAATTATATTATGCGCACTAGAAGACAATTAATGTTTTATAAAAAGATGGTGAAATTTTGAGCGGTAAAATCAAACAGATAATTGATGAGATTATTTTTCAAAGATCAAGAGGTAATCCCGCAATTGCAGAAATGACAAAAGCCAAATTTATCTTAAAAGGAATTAACCCTAATCAATATGACAATTCATCGATAGATGATCCAATAATCATCGAAAGATTGCTTAAAATTGCTAAGGAATTAAATATTAATACTATGGAAGAAGAGTTAATTAATATCAAGCCGGTCTATTCTACTCAAACGACTATAAGCGAAGCTGTATCCGAAATTAAACGACAGTTATTAAATTTTAAAGTAAAACTTTTGATATTCTTTGGCTCTTCCAGCTATGATTACAATAAATTAAGCGCTTGTATGCAAGAAGCCTTTGACGATTGTCTAGTGATTGGATGCTCCACTGCAGGTGAAATAGTAAATGGGAAATTTTTAAAAAACTCTGTCGTTGCGATGGCTTTTAATTCAAAGATTATTTCGGATGCAAAAGTGGAAGTAATTGAACATATTCAAAACAAATTATGCGTAGAAGGTGCATTTAAATCCTTTGAAAAATACTTTAATTTTAGTTCATCTGCAATGAACCCTAGAGAGTATGTTGGAATTGTCTTAATTGATGGGCTAAGTATGAAACAAGAAAAGATTATGGATAAAATTGGCGATAGAACAAATGTTTATTTTATTGGTGGTTCTGCTGGGGATGATCTCAAGTATGTCAAAACACATGTCTGCGCAAACGGCAAGGCTTATACCGATTCAGCGGTTCTTCTTCTTCTTAGAATGAGTCCATATGCTGAATTCAATATTATTAAAACTCAAAGCTTCAAGGCCTTAGATCATGTTCTTATCGCAGATAAAGTTAATGAAGAAACTAGAGAAGTCATCGAATTCAATCACAAACCTGCGATTTTAGCGTATGCGGATGCAATAGGTGTAAAATCTATTGAAGAAGCAACTAAGTATTTTTTGACCCATCCTGTTGGGTTGGTTATTGGAGAAAAAGAAATCTTAGTAAGAAGTCCTCGCGAAACGAGAGGGACAAATATTAAATTTGATTGCAGCATTCTCGAAGGAATGGAAGTTCGATTACTCGAATCAACTAATATTATTGAGGATACAAAGACTTCCCTAAATAAAATTAAAGCAGATAAGATTGAAGGAATCATAAATTTCCAATGCATTAAGCGAACACTTGAATTAGAAAAGAAAGGTTTGCTTACAGAGTATAGAAAAATTTTTAATGATATACCAAACGTCGGATTTTCTTCTTATGGAGAGTTATTTATTGGACACCTGAACCAAACTGCTGCCATGCTAGTCTTTAAAAGCAAGGACTATAATTATTATAGAGACTTTAATTCGCGTGAAATCAAAGAACTCATTACTGAAAATAGAAACTTGCATAAAAGAGTAATGGAACTAAATCAACAACTAGAGGAGACAACAGCAGATCTAAAACAGTTTAATATTATGCTTGAAGAGGAAATTTACAATAGGATCAAAAAGGAAGATGAAATTAGATATTTAAGCTATCATGACAAATTGACAGGTCTTTATAATCGGCGATTTTACGAGGAAGAAATAAAACGATTAGATTCTGAAAGGAATCTTCCTCTCTCGATAATTATGGGGGATGTCAATGGCCTGAAGCTTGTGAATGATACTTTCGGACATGAAAAAGGGGATGAACTTTTACTGAAAGTCGCCGGTGTCATTCGGAAAGCTTGTAGAACGGATGATCTAGTAGCCCGTTGGGGAGGAGATGAGTTTATCTTTCTTCTACCACGAACTAACTCGGATGAAGCGGGAGCGATTGTTCAAAGAATTAAGAATCAATGTTCAGACGAACAAGTGAATACTATTTGTATCAGCATTTCTTTTGGGTGGGCAACAAAGAAAGAACCAAGTGAAGATATTTTTAAAACGCTGAAAGTCGCTGAAGATTATATGTATAAAAATAAAATCTTGGATAATCAAAATAATATTCGAGATACAATAACAACAATTATAAATACCTTGCATGAAAAAAGTCCAAGAGAAGAACAACATTCCAAAAGAGTACGCGAACTATGCCAAAGCATCGGGGTTGCCATGGGGTTACCAGAAATTGAAATTAGTAAACTTAAAGTGGTGGGCTTACTTCATGATATTGGAAAAATCGCCATTGAAGAAGATATACTTAATAAACCGGGAAAGCTTACAAAACAGGAACGACGTGAAATAGAACGACATCCCGAAATTGGCTATAGGATACTAAATTCGTCGAATTACATGTTGGATATTGCAGATTGTATACTCGCCCATCATGAACGATGGGATGGCACAGGTTATCCAAAAGGCTTAAAGGGTGAGGCTATTCCGAAATTTGCCAGAATCATTTCACTTGCAGATGCTTATGATGCGATGACCAGTGAACGAAGTTACCGGAATGCTCTTCCTGAAACAATGGTAATAGAAGAACTCAGAAGCAACGCTGGGTTGCAGTTTGACCCCGAGTTAACAAGATTATTTATTGAAAAGATATTGAATAAATCGTGTGACAAAAAACAATAGTATAAATGTAAGGTTTATTAAACTACTAACTTTACTGACAAGAACTCCTCTAGCTAAAAGTCTGGAGGATATTTCTTTATATAGTATATAGATATTGTATGGGAGAATGTCGATCTAGTACACCGATTTCTGTTATTTTTAAGGTGCAACTATTAGTGGAGAAGTGAATCCATTCAAGTTCCCCAACAGTCAGCTAACGATTTGATATTCAACAGAATAGTTGCAAAAACGTGTTGACATTGCCGTAACGTAAAGGTTTACAGTTATCTCATCGGGAGGTGAGAACATGGAATATACAGTACAAAAATTAGGGCAGATATCGGGTATTAGTCCAAGAACCATAAGGTATTACGATGAGATTGGAATTTTAAAGCCGACCAGAATTAACTCATCGGGATATCGTATATATGGTGAAGCAGAGGTAGATCGTTTACAGCAAATTCTCTTTTATCGAGAACTGGATCTTAGTTTGGAAACAATTAAGGAAATAGTCTCTTCCCCCGATTTTGACGAAATGAGAGCACTGAGAGAACACCGTGGAAAACTACTTGAGAAGCGAAAACAATTAGATTTATTAATTATAAATGTTGATAAATCTATTGCCGTAAAAGAGGGGAGTAGGACAATGTCTGATAAAGAAAAGTTTGAAGGCTTCAAACAGAAGTTAGTAGATGATAATGAAGAGAAGTATGGCAAGGAAATCCGTGCAAAATACGGTAATGACGCAGTTAATAATTCCAAGCAAAAGATGCTCAATATGACACCGGAACAATATGAAGAGGTCACTCGGCTGGAAAAAGAAGTTCTTGAGATTCTTTATGCTGCATTTGAAACTGATGATCCTGCGGGCGAATTAGCCCAAAAAGCAGCGGATTTGCACCGTCAGTGGCTAAGTTATTTTTGGAGCAGTTATAGTAAAGAGGCGCATCTAGGTGTAACTCAAATGTATGTGGCCGATGAGAGATTCAAAGCTTATTACGACAATAAAAAACCTGGGGCGGCAGCATTTCTTAAAGAGGCGGTCCGAATCTATACTAAAAATATGTAATAAATATTAATTGGATTAAACGCCAAGCTCATAACAAATGCCACTGCGCTGAAGGATGGGCTCTGCCCAATCCATAACTTTGCCCGGTTTAGCTGTAAATGGCACTTTCAAATCGGAAGAGGTCACAAATTGGCTTAAGTTAATAAGATATGAATCGTTAGGAAAGGTTTAAAATCGGCAAACGAAAATATAGTAAACCAGAGCAACGCAAAATAATGCTCTGGTTTTACTTTTAATCACCAGATTATTTATCACACATGGTAGTATGAAAAAAGGACCTTTTTATCCAATCGTAAGACTCCCACTTCATAAGTGGGAGTGGGTCCCCCGTACTCTGGCCCCTGATTACAAAAAAACTATCTAAATTAGTATCCTTTATAAGGATTATCATAACGAGGATCAAATGGCTGTGGGATACCCATTCGACGTTCCAAACGCTGAAGCCAAGCTGGTTCAAATTGTTCTTCGAAAAGTTCCCACCAAATAGGTTCTCTGCCTGGCATAAACCCCATACGTTTTTCCATTTCTTTAATCCATCGTGGTTCAAACTGTTCTTCGTAACGTTCCCACCAAGCGGGTTCGTAGCCGCCTGTATAATTTACCGGATACCAGCGTACTTGATGCGGGTAATGACCGTATATAGGGACAACATTTGTTCGGGGATGAACCAATTTTCTCACCTCAATTAATAATGTTAGTGGATGGCTATTTCCTACGATTCCATATTATTCAATTTATGTTGTCTCCGAAAGTTGACCGATGCTTACGAACCAGAAAATTGCTGCCATTTAGAAAAAATGGCAGCAATTTTAATCTTTTTTTCTGTTTAAGTAGATAACAGCTACCATCTCGAAGGATGGTAGCCATTGTATTTAGAAAATAACGCCTAAAGCGATAAGAATTAAAATGGCAATAGCAATAATTCCTACACCGACGCATCCTGTAACAGGGGGACAGATTGGTCGACAACAGGTTGTGATAGGTCCGATGTGTGGAGGAGCGCCAACTGGTGAAATGTTAGGGAAATGACCATAACCGTACATATAATTTCTCCTTTCAATTAAAATTTAGAATACGATACCCATTGCGATAAGCAAAAGAATAATTACGACAACGATTGCGATACCAGGCATAAAATTAGGGGTACAAACTCCATCAACAGCACCAAATGCCATTTTCATTTCCTCCTTAGTTTAAAGTTATTACATAATATGCATTGTTTAAGGAATTGGTACAATATGGAAAATATGTTTTGCTAAATATTTAACCTAACCTATTTTACGATAAAAAATGATGGCGCATGTCGTTCGCCGTATGGACTAGATGGGTGATTTACAATGTGGCCATGATAATAGAGGACGGTTGAGGCCCCTCCGTCGAGATTGGCTACGTTATAGGCACCATATTTGAGCATGATATTCTGAACGTCTTTAAGAGTGGCCCCTAGTGACCCAACCTGGCGTCCATCGATGACCAGCATTAAGATTGTGCCATCTTTTGTTTGCCCAATGGCCGTTCTAGGAGCAATTCCCCATGCCCCATCTCCATGGGTTATGGCAGGTTTACCATTGACGACAAGAAAAGGGCCGAATGTCACTGCATCACGTATCCCCATCCGTTTGACGTTAGCTAAGGTATAATGACCTAGTACAAGGACATTTCTTTGATTCAAGCCTATGATATCGTAGGTTGAAACGCCAGGGTCTTTGTATAGAAGTCTACCGCGCGAGATGAGGATACCCTGTGGGTGCCCACCGCTTCCGTTGCCCTGGGGATCACTAAAAGCTCCGCCATTAATTACCGCTGCAGCACCAGTTTCGTAGGCAATATCCTCTGCTCTCTCTCCGATTTTGCCGAGATAATGTGTTACTGCCACCCTGACGCGACCAGGATTATTGATCTTTAGTAAGTATCCACTAAAGCCATTCTGACTAATGTTAATGAGCTCAGTGCTATTATTCTTGTTGGTACTGCGTGCATTGATCAGGGTTGGATCGGAGTTTCCCAAATCTTGAGCTTGATCACTGTCCAGTATTTTTTGAATCTTGGCATCGCTAAAAAACCATTTTGCCAAATACTGATGGCTCATTGATGTCATAGCACTTTCTACCCAGAAATTACGAATTGTCTCAAAAGGTTGAAGCGGGCAATAAAGAAACCCCATAAAGAGGAACAGAAATAAGGTGAGTAAACGGAAAGGCAACGCAATGGGGTGGGGGAGTAATCTTTTTTTTCGTTTGTAATGGTAGACCGCAAAAGGTTTCTTTTTGGGTCGTGATTGTATCCTTTGGTGTGAGGATTTGGGAATTCCAGAGCTATCCATATTGCCTCCATTAGAAAGTCTTGAATATGTAGAAAATCGCTTAACCTGCGGTTTGTGCTGAAAATTGTAACAAACTTACTTTATCTCGATATTGAATTAATGCTCGATATAGAGTAAACGTTTGCTAGATAAATATTATCGCTTTTGTTTAAGTCACGCAAACTCCGAGATATATCCTACTCAATGCTATGTCTTTTTCTAAGTCATTTAAATGAAGTTTGATAAATCTAGATTTGAATTTGTATGAGGGGAGACCCAGCGAACTTTTAAGCAGCTTTAGAATTTCTCAGCAAATTCTCAGTTTTATTCCTTAGAATAAGCAATGTAAACTTATATGTTTGACAAGAAAGGAGGCGCATAGATGAAACGATTCCGCCGAAAAGCAATTTCTGTTTCCTTGGCGATTCTGTCGACATTATTAGTACTCACCGGATGTGGTACTCAGTCTTCAAGTTCCGCTGCGGGTACTCCAAATGCGACTTCAACAGCGAATAAACAAGAAGCAGCTGCCCCTAACCTTATGACGAGTCAGCAGCAGGTTAAGTCCATCGACATCAAAGCGGCAAAGGGAAAGCAAGAGGTTAATGCTCAAATTAATGAAAATCTCAAAAATCTGGATAAATCTCTTAACGCCCTCAATAGAAGTCTAGGAAATTTGTAATGAATAGTAGTAAAAGGTACGAACTAGAAATCAATATTCAATAATTAAAATACATTCAATAAAGGAGAATTGATTTACCTATGCGAAAATCAAGTAAATTGTTAGCTTGTTCTTTGATAGCATCTTCAATCTTTAGTTTTTCTCTTCCCGTCCTTGCTGATACTACCCAATCGTCTCTGCCTACAACTTCTCAAAGTCAAAACACCTCAACAGGAACTACAATGACTTCCGCTGACCAAGCGGCTGCCAGAAAACAGAAGCTTCAAAATGAAATTTTGCATTTACAAAATGCAGAGCAATTTCAGCAAAATTTGGCTCCGATTCGCCAACTTCAGGCTCAAGATAAACAACTGCTGGATCAAATTAAAACTTTGAGACAAACGATGCATGCGCAAATCAAAACAGATCGTCAAAGTAAGAACTACAATGCTTTATTAGCTGCCCTTAATGACATGATTCCCATGCAGGATGATATAGCCACTGCCCAGGGAGCTGCTCAAACTGCTAAAGGGGATTGGGCACAACTTAAAACTGATAATAAAGCTAATAACTCCTCGGCAGTTACATCAGACTTAAGCAAGGTTCAATCAGACATTCAAAACAGAATCAACGTTTATCAAAAGATTTTAGCAGATCTTCAGAAAATTAATGGAGATTTGAATACGTCATCATCAACCTGATGTTTTTAAGAACCGTACACTTGAGTACGGTTCTCCTTTATTCACTCTTTGGGGAAAGAAATTATGAACGTCGTACCTTTTCCCAACTTACTTTCGACATCGATTTTTCCCCTTCGTAAATTTATGAATTCATGGACGATAGCCAATCCTAAGCCTGCACCACTACCGCCTTTTCTCTCCCTTGATCTGCTGCCTCGATATAAACGCTCAAATATATAGGGAAGATCCTGAGGGGCGATTCCCTCACCGTTATCTGAAACATAAAGATATCTTGCCTTATCATTTGTTTCAGTTTTTATCGAAATCTTTCCATTGACAGAAGTATGCTGAATAGCATTATGAACTAGGTTATAGAGAATTTGCTTAAGTTCTCCTGGTTCAACAGGAAGGGATATTTCGTCACCATGGATATCTAAGGTGCGATCTCCTAATAGTGAATTCAATAGGGGCAAAACTTCTGGAAGAACATCTTGAACAATTGTTTCCGGTTTAACTAGTGGATCATTATCGATTTGGTTTGCTAAACGATTGAGAGTCAATAAATCCTCGGTAAGGTGAATTAATCTCTCAGTTTCAGTAAGCATTGATTTATGGGCTGCAGCTAATGTTTCTGAGTCTGTTTCTGGGTCGCGCAACAAGATTTCCAGAAATCCTCGGATAGACGTCAAAGGTGTTCTCAATTCATGGGAAGCGTCACCAATAAACCTCGCCATTTGTTCTTTGGCTTCTGTTTCAGTCGTTAAAGATTGATTAAGAGTATCAAGCATTTGATTTAAAACAGATCTCAAATGCACAATTTCTGATGCTGCCGGTTCCTCGGGTATTCTTAAGGCGTAATTGCCAGCAGCTATTTTTCCTGAGATTTCAGACATGCGTGATAAAGGTAACAGAGGTTTTTTTAGAATATACAACGTCAAAAGTCCTCCAAATACGAGAATAAACAGTGTGCTGATAAGGAAAACCTGAAATTGGTGGTAGAGTATATTGTTGATCTGTGTTAGAGGGGCAGATAGAGTTGCATAACCGATTAATATATTGTTTGAAACTTGTTTTGACATCTGTCCTGTTACACTGGCACCAGTTTCTTGATTTAGGTAGATTGGCCCAGTAATAACTCTGTAGCGGATGCCCTTTGGGGACGTTAAAATTACATTCGTTCGAAGCTTATCTTTGCTAATTTGTTTTCGAAAAAAAGACTTTTCTAAAACGTAAGGATTTTTAGTCTTGACCACCTCACGGCTGAATATTCCTTCAAGTTTTTTCTCCGGTGAATAGAGACCAATGACAACACCAGGACTAAGACTCTGCCAAGCCTTGGGAAACTGCTGTTCATGATCCAGCCATAATTTTAGTTGATTTACATTAAATGAACCTATCTGAGTCTGTAGATCCTGGGTTTCTCCTCTCATCAAAAACGAATTTAAAGCCTGATATTGAATCACTCCCATAATTAGTGATACCAGTAAAAGGCTCAACCAAAACCTTACTAATAGTTTAGTAGTCAGAGAATTTTTCCAATCTGTTTTATTACTTTCATCCTGCATTCTAACACCTTCCCTCCTTTGAGAAGATTATATTTAAGAATTTTAATTTTTCAGCGGAGGAACCAGGCGATAGCCTGCACTACGCACAGTTTGAATTAATTTGTGTTCCTTGTCGCCAAGTTTATCACGAAGGTAACGGATATATACTTCGACAATATTGTCTTCACCGTCAAAGTCGTATCCCCAAACGTGAGTTAGGATGGAGTTCTTGCTAAGTATTTGACCAGGGTTCCAAAGTAAATAGGATAATAGTTTATATTCAGTAGGGGAAAGGGAGAGCTGACAATTGTCAAACGTAATAGAATGGTGTGCTTCATCCAAGCAAAAAGCACCTATAGTATGTTTTCCAGTCAACTCCGGGTAGCGGTTTCGTAACTGAACTTCAATTCTTGCTAATAGTTCCTCAAAATGAAAAGGTTTGGTCAGGTAATCATTGGCTCCTTGCCTTAAGCCGACAACAATATCCTTTGCTGAGTTTTTAGCAGTCAGCATAATCATAGGAGCCTGACTAATTTCCGGAACGGCCTGACATAAATCATTCCCATCCATGATAGGCATCATTAAATCTAAAATAATTAGATGTGGGTCAAATTCGGGAATAAGTTCTAATGCGATTTGCCCATTAGCTGCAGTTTTCACAACATAACCCGCTTTTCGTAAACCTAAGTCTAACATTTGTCGAATCGAAGGCTCATCATCGACGACTAAAATGCGAAATGAAAAGGAATCCATTTATCCACATCCTTTTAGGATTTATAGTCGGTATCTACCATCCCAACCGTCCAGAGAAAATTATAAGCACAATTGCTTAAAATCAGCTGAGAAGAAAGTCACTAAATTAACATGATTATACGCCCATAGTACATAAAAAAACAAAAATAGTTAGGAGATAATCATTGGCAAAAAACAGCCTGCCACATACTGATGTTGTAACCTTAATCTGAATAGTAACAAAATACATTCTGCTGGTTCGATAAATGAAAATCCCTCACCGTTAGACGATGAGAGATTGATAAGATTCTTCTCAATAACTAGAAAGGAACGTAATTTACTCGTCTTTAAACTGATCTAATTGGTTAACGATTTTGATCTCATAATCTAAATCTTTAAGCTGACATAATTCAGTAACTACTTTGACATCGTCTTCGATTCTGTAAAGATCTTTTTTTTTCAAAAAAAATCACACCCCCTAATATTTTCAGAAACTTTTTCTTTCCAGAAATCCATTTATTACATAGACAAGAGGGCGAGGGGATAATCCATTTAGTCAAGTAATCCCTTCAGTTTATAAGGTTTCCAATTTATAATTTCATAGTAATGATTATAATCCCAAAGATGACAAGATATGTAATGTCATCATTATGCAGTCCACCTTCGAGATCTAGATCTTATTTATTCAAGTGAGAATCAGTGATAACTTAGCTTACGGGAAAAGGCTTTGAAATGATGCCAGAGACATACCTCCATAAATTCGCTCGCGCTTCAATGTCAATATGTTATCACCTAAATGTACCCTACCGGGTTTCGTTGTAAACCCTAGTTTATATCCAACCTTTGGCATTAAAGCTAGGGTGGTCCTATTAAATTTTCCTGAAGGAAAACATAGAGACTGGACATTGATCCCAAGATGACTTTCAAGTTCCTGCTTTGAAACCTTCAGTTCAAGATTTTGTTGGTTTTCACTAAGCGTGGATAGGTCAAGATGATGTACAGTGTGACTTTCTACTGTATTTCCCTGTTTTATGAGATCATTAAGTTGGTCCCAATTCATCATTCCTGCACCCACAGAATCTGTAATTATAAAGAAAGTAGCCTTGAAACCATTTTGACGAAGTATTGGCCAAGCCGAGTTAAAATTATCGCTATATCCATCATCAAAAGTTAGTAAAATCGATTTTTCGGGAACAGGTTTTTGATTAATTAAGGCTACGTATAAATCCGTTGGGGTTATTGAATTGTAGCCATGTCGGTGAAGCCATGACATTTCCTCAGCAAATTGTTTTACCGGAACGCCAAGTGAGTTCCCTGGAAGCGTTTTAATGGAGTGATACATAAGCACAGGTATACCTTCTTTGGGAAAGGCAACCAGTTTTGATTTGTTTTGATTTTGGTCTAGAACAGGAAAATCAGGAGTAGGAGGCGGTAATGGCGGTTTCGATTTAGTTGAATTATTAGATTTAGATTTAGTTACGTAAGTGTAATCGCCGGATTTAAAATCACGTGGTAGAAGCGATTTTACAGTTAAACTACTCAGAACCAATACTAGGATTAGGATGATTACTCCAGCAAAAATTCGCTTGCGGTCGAGTTTCATTTATTAGTACCTTTCAGCTTAATAGTGTTTATTAACTTCATTTAACGCTGAGAGATTGATTCAGAATAAAAGGGGCTGCTAATTTGCAGCCCTGTGGTCTCTATTCTAGGAATCAAAAACTATATACTAGTACTCTTCTTATCATAAGCAATTAATATTTTGGAACTATCTGTTCCTTGGTTTATCTCTTGTTCTGCTTTTTGGACTTTTTTAAGGTCTTCTTGTGATAGATCCGCTACAGAATAATCTTTGTTTTTCATTGCTAACTCTCCTTGATAAATCTTAATATCTTTATCAATAATTTGGCCAAAATTAAAGAAATAATTCAATAGAATTTATGGTAAATTCAAACCAATGAATTATTTATGACAGACTTGATAATTATAATGTCAATTATCAAATTAGAAAGAGGTATTTAACGTGAATCAGGATTTGCCAAGAAGCATTAATGACAAACCCGGTCTGATACCCCGTCAGGTAATGCCGGAAAATTTGGAGTCGCCGATTAACAATGTTTTAACTTGGGTTACCCCTAATGAATTGTTTTATACGCGAAGCCACTTAACTTATCCAACCATTGATATGCACTCCTGGAGATTATCTATTGGCGGAGAAGTATCTAGATCGCTTTATTTTAATTATGAACAACTTAAGCAAATGCCCCAGGTCGATAAATTTGTAACCATTGAATGCTCAGGCAATAAAAGAGCTATGTTTGAACCTCCTGTACCTGGAGAACAGTGGAAACTCGGTGCCGTTGGGAACGCAAAATGGACGGGAGTTCCGCTAACATTTCTCCTTGACCAGATAAAACCTAAGGATACCGCTGTCGAGATTGTTTTTACAGGAGCAGATTCAGGAATTCGACCGGATATGGATACTCCCGTAAATTTTGAACGCAGCCTGCCTCTGGACAAGACTTTATTAGGAGAATGCCTTTTAGCCTTAAAAATGAATGATGAACCAATACCGTACAAACATGGTTTTCCCCTTCGTTTAATTGTGCCTGGTTGGTATGGAATGGCGCATGTTAAATGGGTTACACAAATAGGTCTTGTATCGAATCCTTTTAAAGGTCCTTTCCAGGCAATTGATTATGTCTATCTAACAAATGAAGGAGATTATTCGAACGCTGTACCGGTAACGGAAATGAAAGTCAATTCTATTATCACCTGGCCTTCGAAGGGAGAAATTATCCATCCAGGGCAACATTCCGTTAGAGGATTAGCGTGGACTGGTAAGGGCACGATTAGTAACGTTGAAATAAGCGTAGACAACGGGATGACCTGGAATACCGCCAAATTAACCAGTCCTGAACATCAACAATATACATGGACTTTTTGGGAATATGCTTGGAGTATTACAAATCCAGGTCATTATTTTGTGCTTGCTCGAGCACATGATAGCAACGGAAATGTACAACCAAAAGCAGCACCTTGGAATGCTAAAGGGTATGGAAATAATTCTATCCACACAGTTGCCATAACTATTCCTCAAATTCTTCATTAAATAGCCATCATAAATTTGTCCAATATACCTTTGAATGAACTGCGTTGAAGGGAGAGTAATAATAAAATGCTGAATCCAATGAATAGGATTCAGCATTTTATTATTATTTAGCAGATAAGGCTTCAATTTTATCCGACATACTTTCTATAATGTCTATTAGCGGCTCCGATTTTTCGAAGAAAACAATAATTATATCTTCTGGCTCGGCTCGTTCTAAAGCCGCTTTAAAGGCTTCAGTTTCCTCTAAAATTTTCAGGACATTCTGTTTAGGGAACTTGGTTGCTAGAACTCCTCTTTCCAGAAGATCAGCAACTTTGCCCTTTATTCTTCCTCGTTTATCGATATCTTCTTTGATAATAATATAATCGAAGTTCTCACCGGCACATTTACCCACGTCAATTATATCTTTATCGATTCTATCTCCTGGTACTCCGATTACGCCAAAGAGACGTTTATACTCCATTCGTTTTAGGCCTTCTAATACGGAAGAATAACCGTCTTTATTATGACCATAATCTAAAATCACTCGTTTGTTATTTGCAAAATACATATTAAATCGGCCGGGATTTTGCTCATGGTTAAATGAGGATAACCCCAGTTTAATTGCAGCTAAATCAATGCCAAGCCCTATTGCGGCTGCACAGGAGGCCATGGCATTCTGAACGTTATAGATCAAAATACCTTTCATACTTATGCCAATATCCTTGATGTCCATGAGAACCTCGGAAGAAGATCCCTTTTGGACTACAAGTTTATCTTGATCTCTATAGATACCATAACCACCATTTTTCAAATTTGTCTGAAGAGCTTTGTTATCCTTATGAAGAGAAAAAATGATTAGTTGACTCTTGAATCTCGTTATAATAGCTAAACTCATTTTGTCATCCCCATTAATCACGGTAAAGCCGTCTTTCTTCACGGCTTCACCCACCAAAGCTTTAACCTTTGCCAAATCGTCCAATGTGTGAACTTCGTCAATTCCAAGATGATCCTCGGTTATATTTGTAATAACTCCAACGTCGGCGAGGTCATATGCCAAACCCTCCCGAATAATTCCTCCGCGAGCCGTTTCTAAAACTGCTGCGTCAATATCTTTATTCTTCAATATAGCAAGTGCACTTTGGGGGCCTGTTGTATCACCTTTAAAAATGCATCTTTTATTAATATATATTCCATCTGTAGTTGTCATCCCGACTGTATAGCCGGCAATTGAGAGGATATGTGCTATAAGTCTTGTGGTGGTTGTTTTACCATTGGTGCCGGTTATAGCGACTAAGGGAATAGAGGTCGGTCCGTCATTGAATAGTTGGTCGACCATTTGTGCAGGCAGATTCCCTTTGGTTCCACGATGTGTTGCAGTAATTTCCTTTATATCCTGATTTAACGTTTCTCGAATTCGTTTTGCGTACTTTCCATAACCTAATTGTACCATACGATCATCGCCTAATCTTAAGATGGGAATACCACGTTTTTTTGCTTCCTCGCAAATGGCTAATGTACTTTCCTCTAACTGTTCCGTTTTTAAGAGTTGTTTTAAGAGATTAAACCGCAAATCGATGTTTAGAGATTCTCCGGCAATCAAGGAATTTATAAGGTCAATGGCCAATCTTCCAGCTTCTAAACCTGTTTTGGCATATTCATATTGATAAATAACATAATAGTTATCTCCTGATAACTCGCGGGCTTTCCCATACTTAACATCTAAACCAAGCATATTGTGGAGGGCTATGATTATATGTTCCGATACGTGGGCTAAGTACGTTCCTTCTTCAAGCCGCTTATAAAAACCTTGATCTTTATCAATTCCACATCGGTGTTTCGAAAGCTCTGGAAGCATATGTTTTAAAGTCTTGTTAAAATCTTTAATATCTTTCGTAGGGATTTCACTGTATCCTTCCAAATCCAAGTTCAATCGGATACATTTTTTATGAGAGTAAATATTTTTGCCTTGAAAAACTTGAGAACCAATGATTTTCAAATTGTTTTCCCTCCGTTTTGAAATTATTATGTAAAGAATTCTGGAAAATATAAAGAATATTTGTGTCTGGAAATTAATATCTCCAAGAACATAAGATGTACACTGGTATGTTCTGCTTATTATTTTATGTGAAAACCAAATTCAGGTCGCATTACAGCTGTTCACATGTTAAACTAAATCAGTCCAGTATCGACAAAATAAGAGGTGCAAGTAATGTTACGACCAGATGGTGAACAATTATTAAAAGAATTTTCAGCAACAGCCTACCCATGCCAAGTCACAGAAATAATACCCGGTGTTGTCTATCATGTTATGGGCTATGGCATCAGCAATGCGAGTTTTATTATAGGGAAAAACACCGTCATTCTAATTGATACTCTTGACTGCGACTATCACGCAGAAGCCCTTAAAGCCATAATTGCCGAGCATACTGAGAAGCCGGTTAAAACGATTATCTACACTCATGGCCACCCGGATCATCTTGGAGGTGCCGGTGTTTTTAGCGACTCTAACCCGGAGATTATTGCCTTTGCACCTTCTAAGCCGGTTCTTGGGCGAATAGATGCCCTGCAGGACGTGCTCAATCAGCGCGGCATCAGACAATTTGGCTATGAACTCAGCGATGAAGAAGCCATTTCTGAAGGCATCGGCGTTCGTGAAGGTATAGTTCAAGGCAAGGGCCGAAGGGCTTTCTTGCCGCCAACGACTGTTTATAGTGAGGAAAAGATCATACGTGATATTGATGGAATCGCTCTTGAACTTACGGCAGCCCCGGGGGAAACTGATGATCAGATACTTATCTGGCTGCCGGCGCAAAAAGCACTTTGCTGTGGTGATAATTACTATGGTTGCTGGCCCAATCTGTATCCCATTCGAGGTAGTCAGTATCGCGATATCAGTGCTTGGGTAGACACTTTGGATAGGCTGATTGCTTATCAGGCTAATTATCTTTTGCCTGGCCATACACGCCCAATCATCGGTGCTAATGATGTTACAGATACTTTAACTAACTTTCGTGATGCTATTGATTATGTTCTCACAGAAACCCTTAGATGTATGAATCAAGGTATGACTATGGATGAGGTGGCAGAGGCCGTCAAACTGCCTGAAAAGTGGGCCAACCTTCCTTATCTTGGCGAATTTTACGGCACAGTTGCATGGTCTGTGCGAGGAATCTATGCCGGTTATGTAGGTTGGTTTGATGGTAATCCCACCAAGCTCAACCCTCTGCCAATTCGAACTCGTGCCGAAAAGTCCCTTGCTCTCATGGGTGGTATAGAGTCTGTCCTATCTGTCATCAGTCGATCCCTGGACAACGAAGACGCTCAATGGGCCCTTGAACTAGCTGATATTATTATTGCCGCAGATAGCACCAATAAATTGGCGCTAAAGTTAAAAGCTCAGGGCCTTATCAGTCTTGCCCGCCAAGAACAAAGTGCGAACGGGCGTCACTACTATCTGGCCTGCGCCAAGGATTTGCTCGCTGATTTGTAACCGCGATCAACGCACGGTAATTGTGGCAGGCCAGACTACAAAAATGATGAGATAAGTAAACCACTGCCAAAAATTAAGACTTGGCTGTGGTTTACTGTTAATTTGTATTATGAATGTATATCTGATTACTCAACTTCAATAATTTACAACATGTGCAGATATTGAAGTTGAGTGTTATATGACTGGAAGTCTACAAAACACCTCATGTAAGCAATATGATATTTATAATCTGTTAGAGTACAGCGGTATTTTCTTGCTGAATTTTAGAGTTTTGCGATTTTCAGACCTAAGATTCGCAGGAAATACATAATTATTGGAGAATTTTTGGGTATATTCATATTTAGGTAACTGGCTAGTGATTTGAGTTTTATCGTTAGATGATTTACATTTTATACAAGAGATTACTTCCGTATTCAGAAAGGATTGATGAAAATGCTCCAAATAGGAGATATTGCGCCTGATTTTCTTGCTGAAGGGAGTCAGGGCCAGCCCGTAAAACTATCAGAACTTCGCGGTAAGAAGATAGTCCTTTATTTTTATCCCAAAGATATGACATCCGGATGTACTTCCGAAGCTTGTGATTTTCGTGACCATTACATAGATTTAAGCAATAATGACACTGTGGTAATTGGTGTGAGTAAAGACCCCATGGGCAGTCATCACAAATTTATTGAAAAGTATCAACTTCCTTTTATTCTGGTTAGTGATCCGAATTTAGAGATCATTCAGGCTTATGATGTTTGGAAGGAAAAGACTATGTATGGTAAAAAGAGTATGGGAATCGAACGCACGACTTTTCTAATTGATCAAGATGGAGTCATCCGTAAAATCTACCCTAAAGTTAAAGTTAAGGGTCATGTAGAGCAGGTTTTAGAAGATCTGAGGAAGCTGTAATTATACTTTGAGTAAGATTGGACTAGAGGGAGGATAACGGAAAATGTGGAAGGAATTTAAAGAGTTTTCTCTTAAAGGAAATGTCATTGATTTGGCGATTGGTGTGATTATCGGGGGCGCATTCGGGAAGATCGTTACTTCTTTGGTCAGTGATATCATCATGCCTCTGCTTGGTATTTTTCTGGGTAAAGTTAACTTTTCTAATTTGTTTATAGTGCTTGGGAGTGGACATTTTAAGACAATTGATGAGGCCAAGAATGCTGGAGTGGCAACCATAAATTACGGTACGTTTATTAATAATGTTATTAATTTCTTAATTATCGCCTTTTCTATTTTCATTGTTATTAAGCAAGTTAATCGCTTTACTAAGAAGAAAGAGGTTGAAGTTGAACAAAAAACTAAAACGTGTCCTTTTTGTATTACCGAAATCAACCTCAAGGCTACAAGATGTCCCCATTGTACTGCAATTCTGAATGAATAATAAGAATTCCGCGGGCTGTTAAGCCTCAATATCGTGTTGTAGTTGGTTTAGGTTAACACAAGGCGGAATGTATTAGATACTAGATATGAGAACGAATCGGAAATAAAGCTTGATCAAAAATAGGGGAGGATCATTATGATTGATCTTGTTAATTCGGTTAATCCAGTATTCGCAGATTCCAGCGATTGCTGAGGAAGTTCTTCCAGTGCTGGTCAGCACAACAAAACTAAAACCGAGAACTGCCAAATTTGCGGTGGCCCCTTAGAATACTTCGATTCAGGTCGGGAACTGAGCTGCATTCAATGTGGTAAAACTGAAATAGCCAACATTTCCTGTCCCAACGATCACTATGTCTGCGATGAATGTCACGGAAAAGACCTTTATATTGCTGTCAAAGACTGCCTTATGAATACTGACTCGGCAAATCCTTTGGAAATCGCTGAATTTCTGATGGCTCAGGATAACATACCTATGCTTGGTTGTGAAAATGCTTGGATAGCAGCCGGAGCCTTAATGGCCGCGCTTAAGAGGGAAGGGACGATCAGGATTACAAATGAACAAATTGTGGAAGCCTTGAATCGAACGAAGAAACAAGCCATTGGAGGTTATTGCGGGCTGACGGGAGTTTGTGGCATTGTTCCGGCTATTGGTGCCTGTTTTAGTGTCTTATTAGGTGCAGCTTGCCCTAAAGACCAAGAAACGGCAATGACCATGAGAGCTGCCGCAAGAATCGTTGCTAGGATTGCTGAGGAAACCGGTCCTTGCTGCTGCAAGAACTTCGTTAGAACCGGATTGAGTGAAGCGATTAACATAGTCAAAGAGTATTTTAATGTTCTTTTGCCGGTACCTAGTAAAGCTATTATTTGTACCCAAAGTTCACGTCATCCTCACGGATGTAGAGCATCCAAATGTTCCTATTTTAAGTTGTGAGAAGAGGTTAGGTATCAGATTGACACTCCCACGGCTAAAGCCGATGGGATTCTTGGGTGATTAAACCGAAGTACATTTCTGCTATCGGAGTATGACCCCAAGTTCAGGGCTATGCCATTAGCCCATCCTAGAGCAGTACACAATGGTACTCTAGGCTGATAGCCTGTTACCAGCTACCACAGTTTCTTTGAAAACGATCGTTTTAACGTCTTTTTCTTGACGACACATAGAGTTTTACCTGATAGACGCATTAGCTATCAGAACCTCTTACTCTATCCAGTTTTCAAAGATCAAACTAATACTAGTTTATCATAGTGCTAAGACATTTACATGAAATTACGAAGCCGCCTTCATCCCACGATTAAAACCGTGGGCTTTTGGCTACGTTTCTGTAAATAACAAAATGAATTTCAGGATACTTATAATTCAATTGGAAACAATAACAAAAAAGAAGAAATAACAAAGAGAAGGAATTACTGGATAACCGTATGACGGCAAATCTCAACAACTATAACCAAAAAAGGAACTTTACAAGAACCCAAGAACCTGAAGGGAAAACAGAATTGTCCCAAGAGGGCCTGAGGTTTGTTGTCCAACACCATATAGCCCGCAGAGATCACTATGATTTCCGTCTGGAATGGGACGGAGCCCTCTTAAGTTGGGCAGTGCCCAAGGGCCCTTCCTTCGATACCCGTGACAAGAGACTCGCCATACGGGTGGAGGAGCATCCGTTGGAATACAGGAACTTTGAGGGGACGATTCCCAAAGGAGAATATGGCGGGGGAGTAGTTATGATCTGGGATGAAGGGCTCTGGGAGCCCTATGGGAATGTTACAGACGGACTTCGTGCAGGAACGCTGAAGTTTGTTCTGCAAGGCTGCAGGCTTAAAGGAAAGTGGGCTCTGGTGCGTCTAAAAGGGAAAACAGGCGAGAAACAGGAAAACTGGCTGTTACTTAAGGAAAAAGATGAGTATACCAAAGCCTCCGACAAGATCTGCCAATTTATGACCAGCATCAGAACCGGACGCACCATGACGGAGATTAAAGAAGGAGAAGGCGATAAGAGTACGAGGAATCCCTTCAGTAATACCGGGGTGCAGCTTGCCCAATTAGTCAACTCAGCTCCAAAGGGTGAGGATTGGCTTTATGAATTAAAATACGATGGCTACAGAATACTGGCATATATTGAAGGGAACAGCGTTCGGCTTATCACCAGGAACGGCAATGATTTTACGAAACGTTTCAGGGAAGTCGCCTGTTCCCTCGTGGAATGGGCCGGCGGCAGAGCGATGATTCTGGACGGCGAAATGGCCGTCACAAATGTGGCGGGCAAGACGGATTTTCAGGCTCTCCAGAACTATCTAAAGAATCCCCAAGATAAAAATCTGACCTATATTGTCTTTGATCTTCTGGCGCTGGATGGTTTGGACCTGCGGCGACAGCGCCTGATTGACAGAAAGGAAAAGCTGGAAGCGTTGCTGAAGGATTCCCCCAAAAACCTCTACTACAGCCGGCATGTACGAGGAAACGGCAAGGGAAGTTTTCGCGCTGCCTGTGATGCAGGCATGGAAGGGATAGTTGGAAAAAAAGCTGACTCCAATTATAGCGGAGCAAGAAACGGCGACTGGATCAAACTTAAATGCGAGCAAAGGCAGGAATTTGTAATTGGTGGATATACACTTTCCGAGAGAAAAACAAGCGGGGTAAGCTCCCTGCTCCTGGGCATCTATGAAGACGGGGAATTAGTCTATGCCGGACGTGCCGGCACCGGCCTGAGCGAAGCAGACAAGGAATATCTGGAAGAACAATTTGCGGGTCTAAAGAGAAAGGAGCCTTCATTCCAAATCGCGCCCAAGCCTAGATCCCAGGAAAAAATCACCTGGCTTGAACCTGAGCTGATCGCGGAAATTAAATTTGCCGAATGGACCTCAGACCATCTCTTAAGACAGGCCAGTTTCAAAGGTCTGCGGAACGATAAGAATCCTAGGGATATTAAAAGAGAAAAAGCAAGTGATGAAATACACCACCCCTCATCTGACAACAAAATGGAGAGAGTCATGGAAACAAACGCCGACGGTATCATTATTGAAGGAATCAAGATTAGTAATCCGGGCAAGGTGATCTTCGCTGATTCAGAAATTACCAAGATGGACATAATCCGGTATTACGCCCAAGTTGCGGAACGAATGCTGCCCTATGTGAGCCGCAGGATCCTCAGCATTGTTCGTTGTCCCAAGGGCATCTCCCAGGCTTGCTTTTATAAAAAGCATCCCGGTCCGGGCAGTAAAGGGATTGTCACCATCCCTGTATCCACCAGTGACGGCGAAACAGAAGATTACTTCTATATAGATGATACATCGGGGCTGATCGCCGAAACCCAAATGGGTACGCTGGAATTTCATACCTGGGGAAGCCGCGTCGACGAGCTGGAAAAGCCCGATATAATGGTCTTCGATTTAGATCCCGATGAAGGGATGGATCTAAGCAGGGTGCGCCAAGGTGTGCGGGACGTAAAAACTATTCTTGCCGAGCTTTCCCTGAACTCTTATCTTAAGACCAGCGGCGGTAAAGGGTATCATGTGGTCGTACCTTTAAAACCTGCTGTTGCCTGGGATACGTTTCACGATTTTGCTAAACGTGTGGCCCAAGTGATGGAGCAGAAATGGCCTGACCGCTATACAAGCAATGTGAGAAAGGCTAAGCGTACTAACAAAATCTTTATCGACTGGATTCGCAATGGCCGAGGTGCTACCAGCATTGCTCCTTATTCGCTGAGAGCGAGGACCGGGGCAGGGGTGTCCATGCCCATTGGTTGGGATGAACTGGATACGGTAGCACCTAACGATGTCAATATGGTGGAGGCACTTCGGAGGATCAACAGCAGTGATCCTTGGCAAGATTTTTTTCAAAATAATCAGCGGCTTAAGTAAACAGCTTCTAATGCTAATCGAAATAGACTATATAATGCAAAAGAAAATAGAAGAAATTGAGTAAAAAGATATGAAAATAACTAAAAACGAAAATTTCTAGTTAATGATATAACAACAAGCAAGCAAAACGTGTATACATTATACAAGTTTTGCTGCATGTATAATGTATAATTAATAAAATACAGAAGGGAATTATAAAAGTAGAACGAAATAATATATAAATCAGGTTGCAATTCTTTAAGCTATCAAAACGATGAGAAATGTTTAAAGATAGTCTAAAAAGAGTGGCAGATACGAAAACATATTTAAATAATGGAGAAACATAAAGGAGGAGTTTTTTTTGCGCAAAGTAAAGGTATTAATGGCAGCTATCATGGCAGGGGCATTACTTGTTGGTTGTGGTACAACAGGCACGACTAGTACGTCTAGTTCAGCCGGCAAAAGTGCAAGTCAACAGGAAGTCATTAAGTTAGGTGCCGATGTTACATTTCCCCCATTTGAGATGATGAAGGATGGTAAGGTAACTGGCTTTGATATCGACTTGATCAAAGCCATCGCTGCTCAAGAGAATTTAAAAATTGCTGATCCTATTCAAACTATGGATTTCCAAGGTCTGATCCCTGCTATTCAAACCGGAACGATTGACGTTGCTGTAGCCGGCATGACTATTACGTCGGCTCGTGAGCAGCAAGTCAACTTTTCTAAACCCTATTATCATTCGGGTCTGTCAATCTTAGTTAAAAATGATAGTACGATCAAAGGCCTTGCTGACCTCAAGGGCAAGACGGTGGCTGTTAAATTAGGAACAACAGCTGATATCATGCTTTCTAAAGATCAGGGGATTAAAATTAAGCGATTTAACAATATTGATGATGCTTATAATGAATTGCAAAATGGCGGAGCCCAAGCGGTTGTCTTCGATAATCCTGTTAACTTAAATTACATTAATACTGGGCACAGCAATGTTAAAGTAGTAGGCAGCCTTCTGACAGGAGAAGATTATGGTATAGCGGTTACTAAACAAAACTCTCAACTCTTACAAAAAATTAATGATGGATTGGATAAATTAATAGCGAACGGACAATACGAAAAAATTTACCGAGATTATTTCAAATCAGATAACAATGGCTTAATAAAAAAATAAACGACTTCAAAATGGTTAGTTGAAAATCAAATGCGTTGAGCGCAGCTAATGCTGCGCTCATTTAAAATCGTCAGGGAGGAAATGAGGCATAAGTGAACTTTTTTCAGATAGTATCAGCAGCTATGCCCCAGTTGATAAAAGGGGCTCAATTAACCGTTTGGTATTCTATAGCGTCAATTATTTTGGCTACTGTTTTGGGCCTTGCTTTTGCCCTGTTAAAATTATCCCGTTTTGCGATATTACGTCGGATAGGTGAAATTTATGTGCATATCTTCCGAGGTTTGCCTCTTCTAGTAGAAATATTTTATATTTATTTCGCTATCCCTATGATTTTACCGATGCATAAATGGTTTGATCCGTATTTTACACCAATTGCTGGAATTATAGCCTTGGCATTAAATGAAGGCGCTTATATTACAGAAATTATTCGTGCAGGAATTTTAGCTGTGGATCGCGGCCAATCAGAGGCCGCTTTAAGTATTGGTATGACCGGACCTCAGACGATGAGATTTATAATTTTGCCTCAAGCATTCAAACGCATGGTGCCGCCTCTAGTCAACCAATTTATCCAGACGATTAAAGATACGTCTTTGTTATCGGCTATATCTGTGACTGAACTTACCCGAAGCGGACAGATTATAATTTCCACAAACTTTGCCTCTTTACAAATTTGGACAGCTATTGCCGCCGTCTATTTAATCATTATCCTTCTGCTAACAGCTCTCTCGGGATATTTAGAAAGAAGGTGGCAAATTGATAAACGTTAATAATATTACCAAACATTTTGGTCAACATAGGGTTCTACATGATATTTCTTTAGAGATTAAACCACAAGAAGTAGTTGTGATCATTGGTCCTTCAGGATCAGGTAAAAGTACTTTTTTACGTTGCTTGAATGGTTTGGAAAAAGTCTCAGATGGACAAATATTTGTAAATAATAGAGAAATAACCCACAGCAAAACAAATTTAAGTCATGTTCGTAAAGAAGTTGGCATGGTATTCCAGAGATTTAACTTATTCCATCACTTATCAGTACTGGAAAATATAACGATCGGACCGCGCAAAGTTTTGAAAGTTTCTCAACAAGAAGCTGAGAAAAGAGCATTTACTTTATTGGAAAAAGTGGGCTTAAAGGAGAAAGCCGGAGCTTATCCAGATCAACTTTCAGGAGGGCAACAACAGAGAGTGGCTATTGCCAGGGCTCTGGCAATGAATCCAATAGTCATGTTATTTGATGAACCTACCTCAGCGTTAGACCCGGAGATGGTCGGAGAAGTACTCGCTGTCATGAAGGATCTAGCTCGTGAGGGAATGACGATGGCAGTGGTAACACATGAAATGGGCTTTGCCCGTGAAGTCGGTGATCGGGTTTTATTTATGGATGATGGAGTGATAGTTGAAGAAAATACCCCTAATGAAATTTTCAACAACCCTAAGGAAGAAAGAACAAAATTGTTTTTAAGTAAAATACTTTAAATTTATCAATTGAAATTTGTGTGTACTCAGAACTACTCCCACTTTTACAAGTGGGAGTAGTTAGATTGATTAAAGCTTTCTGATCAAAAAGTTAACCTACCCAAAAGCACAGGCAAGTTTTGCCTGTGCTTTTGGGTATCCTATTAAATTTAGAACAGACTGAGGATTAATATAAGAAATTAGTCATAAAACTCAAATTTTGTTTATCTAGATTCTCTTTTAAGCTTAATTTGCTTGGGGGTTCCTAAACGTAAAGGAACATGCTCAACCTTCACATCAGTATGTTCCAGTCCAAACCAACTTACGGGAGAAACTGTAATTTTCTTTAAGCGAAGTTTAAATTGCATAATAAGTTGTTTATATAAAGGTAGGCTGTTATCATTAGCCAGTTCTTCGCGTACTAAAACAAAACAGAAATCCCCAATGTTACGATTGATATCATTTGTAGCATATAATTGCAATTGTTCTTTTATTTCGTGTGACTTCATAAGATCGGTTACAATTTGTCTTAAATACCTGCTCACTTTTTGTTCAACCCTAAATCCTAAACGAAGTTGAATCTTAAAAACATAATCGGTGCCAAAGTTTTCAACAGTATAGGTCATAGACCTCGGTTCATCGGTGACCTGAACATTGATAAACCAATAAACTTCTGCTCTTTTTGGCCTTTTATCCAAAATCGAGTAAATAATTTCCTTGTCTACTTTTCCTGGTTTGGACTTATTTGTTAAATAAACCAGGTTCGTAGCATATATCGGAAAATGTTCATCATTTCTAAGCATTCCAAGTTTATCAATATAATCTTTCAGTGAAACTTCTTTTATCACCATTTTTTCGAAAATAGTCGCTTTATACCATAAAATCATTTGTATTAAAATTAGAGCAGCAATAAACACCGTTATAAAACCGCCGCGAAAAAACTTCGCTGCACTTGAAAGGAAAAAACAAGTTTCTATTGTTCCAAAAATAATGGGCACGAGAAGTGAGAGCAGCCTGGATACCCTTTTCTTAATAAGCCAATTGAACAACAAGATTGTAGTCATCAACATCGTAATTGTAATTGCTAATCCATAGGCTGCTTCCATGTGTGAAGAAGTTTGGAAGTATAGAACCACTCCGATACAAGAAAGCATCAAAAGGTGATTGACGATTGGAATGTACATTTGACCTTTTGACAAAGCCGGATAATGAATCTTTAATCTCGGCAATAAATCTAATTTAATTGCTTCTGAAACGAGTGTATAGGATCCACTAATTAAAGCTTGAGAAGCAATAATCGCTGCAAGAGTTGCTAAAATGACACCAATAATACGAAAGTTTTCCGGAATTAGACCAAAAAAAGGATTAAAATCAAACATATGCTGCATTCCAGGGTTATCTTTAATCTGCAGCACCCAAGCCCCTTGCCCGAAATAGTTCAGAAGCAGGCAGATTTTAACGAAAGGCCAAGTTCCGTAAATGTTTTTCCGTCCAACGTGCCCTAGATCGGAATACAATGCTTCAGCACCTGTAGTGGCCAAGAATACGCTGCCCAAGATCGCAAACCCGGCTTTGTTTTGATCACTAAACAACAATTTAATTCCATAGTATGGAGATAGTGATTTGAGTATATTCAGGTTCCCAGAAATATGAATTATGCCCAGAACGGCCAGCATAAGAAACCATAAAAGCATAATTGGTCCGAATAATCGTCCTAATATCTCGGTCCCGGAACGTTGCAGGAGGAATAGAACACAAAGAATAAAAATGGTAATTATAATTACAGTGGATTGATTTGAACCGAAATTATTAGTATAGGCGGGAATCCATTTTAATCCTTCTACTGCACTTGTGACGGTAACTGCCGGAGTTAAAATACCGTCTGCTAAAAGGGCTGCAGCCCCAATCATAGCCGGGACAATAAACCAAGCACGTCTTCTTCGGATTAATGAATATAGTGCAAGGATGCCACCTTCCCCATGATTGTCTGCTCTAAGTGTGATAAGGACGTACTTAATAGTGGTAAGTAAGGTAATAGTCCAGAAAATAAGGGAAATGGAACCGTATATAAACTCGTTGGTTATTGAATTTAATTGTCCGTTTCCTTCAATTAACGCCTTCATTACATATAAGGGTGATGTACCAATATCACCATAAACAACACCGATGGTTACGAGCATACCCGCAATAGTTAATGGTCGTTCTTTACAGAAATGCAATTCCTTTTCCATTATCTATCCTTTCATATCACTTTATAGTTTAGCTCTGTCTGATTAATACCAAAAGAAAAACCCCATTTGGGGTCAGTGTATAAAAGTATGTAAACAAACCAGCTGGTATGGTTTGTTTTCCCCCTCCTTTCAACGCCTGCGAGGTTAGCTGCCGGATTCGGGTCGAAAGAAATAACCCGTCACATACTGTGATTCACCCCATTGGGCTAAATCAATAGCCCTTATCTGGTTCCCCCGCTTCCTAAGAATTCAGCGTTTGTTTATATAACTGTTAATAATATTAATCCTTTAATACTAGAATATATAGCACCATAATGAGGTATTTACAGCGAATATTCTCCTAACAAGCTTACTATTCAGAGGTACTTTTATTATAATTAGTCATGCGTATTATCTCTGCATCGTTCTTCAATTTGCTTAATCCTAAATCATCTTTTGCTGGGGGTGTCTCTATAAGTTTTGCCAACATTCAACGATTAGGTTATACTGGTTAAGCTTTAAGCTTTAAGCTTTAAGCTTTAAGCTTTAAACTTTAAAATTTATAAATTATAATATATTTGCTATTATAAGTGTAAACTGTGATAAAATAATCGAAAAATGTTTATAAGAAGGTGAAATACGCAAAATATTAAAAATGATCACTAATAACTTCTTATACTATGTTTCTAGTCATTCCAATGAATTTTTCTAGCTTTGGTGGACTAGTGAACTCGTTTGGCTAAAATACGGGGAACCCACTCCCACTTAGAGAAGTGGGGGAGTCTTACGATTGGATCAAGCTTGAGGAGGATGTTTTGCAAAATGCAACAATCAAAATTAAAACGTGATTTATCTCTTTTAGATTTAACATTTGCCGGAGTAGGCGGCATTATCGGTTCTGGCTGGCTCCTAGCCTCTCAAGCTGCGGCGGCAGTTGCCGGGCCCTCAGCCATAATCTCCTGGATTGTGGGTGGTATAGCCGTCATTCTCATGGCCCTAGTTTATGCTGAGTTAGGGGGGATGCTTCCGGAAGCTGGAGGCACAGTCCGATACCCACAATATTCTCATGGAAGCCTGGTCAGCTTTATCATAGGGTGGGGAGGATGGTTAAGCTGGGTTGCTACTCCACCTGCTGAAGCTGAAGCGATCACCCAATATGCCAATAATTTTGTACATATTCTCTATAATACTAATACAGGATTGCTTACTCTGAGCGGTCTTTTAGTCTCCATTCTTCTAACGGTGCTTTTTTTCATTCTTAATTACTTTGGTGTAAAACTCTTTGCTCGTGTTAATACAAGTATTACCTGGATCAAATTTGTTATTCCTGTTCTAACGGCTGTCTTAATCATGGCTTTTGGTTTTCATAGCAGCAACTTTACCAGTCATGGGGGATTTTTCCCCAGTGGATTTTCCTCGACCTTGATGGCGGTCGGTAGTTCGGGGATCATTTTCTCCCTCCAGGGCTTCCGTCAGCCGGTGGAATTAGCGGGGGAATCCCGTAATCCAAAGCGAGATCTGCCGCTTGCCCTTATCCTGACGGTTCTTATCTGTGTCGGTATTTATGTTTTATTGGAAATAGCTTTCGTAGGAAGTCTCACTCCTGCAATGTTGAGCAAAGGCTGGTCTTCTTTGAGTTTGGATGCTCCTTTCGCTCAGCTGGCCGCAGCCGTCAACATCGGCTGGTTAGCGATTGTCCTGCAAGCCGATGCAATGATCTCTCCGGCGGGAACAGGCCTGGTCTACACCGCGTCTACCGCTCGAGGAATTTATGCTATGGCAGAAAATGGCTACATGCCTAAACTATTTAGCAAAATCCATCCCAAATGGCGCATCCCTGTTAATGCTTTATACTTTAACCTCATCGTCGGCCTGCTTACTCTCCTTCCTTTTTCTTCCTGGAATAAAATTATCGCTTTTGTTTCGGTTACAGGAGTAATCAGTTACCTTCTGGGACCCGTAGCTACCAGCGTCCTTCGACGCACAGCCCCGGAAATTCCGCGACCCATCAACATTTTTGGCTTATCTGTTCTATCCCCTCTGGCCTTTATCGTTGCCGGGCTAATCGTTTACTGGACCGGTTGGCCCAATACCGGCTACGCCCTGGGATCTGTCGTCGTCGGTCTTTTGATTTATTTCTATTATTACTGCAAAGGAAATTTTCGGTCCCGTCATATCCGTTCTGGTCTGTGGCTCGCCGTGTATTTAGTCTTCATTATAGTCTTTTCATACGCTGGCAGTAAATCATTTGGAGGCAAGAACATCATTCCTGCTCCTTACGATACAATCGTTTTTGCTATTGTTAGTCTATTAGCCTTTATGTGGGGCCTGCATTCCGGATATCGAACCGAAGAAATAGATGATACCAGCCGTCAAATCGCTAACGGTGAGTATTAAGATTAAAGATACCTTGGGCACACACTGATAAAGTATGGTGAATGCCAATACAGGTCAGTACAGATCCTGGAAAAGAACGGATATGAGACCAATAATCGTTATTTTGGAGGCTAGAGATGAAAATAGGTTTTTTTGATTCTGGGGTGGGAGGTATTACAGTATTATATGAGGCACTTAAAATGTTGCCCAATGAGGATTATTTATACTATGCGGATACATTAAATGTTCCGTATGGGCCGAAGCCGAAAGACGAAGTTAAACAATATGTTCTTAATGCTGTAGAATTTATTGCCCAACAAGGAGTTAAAGCAATAGTTATTGCCTGTAATACTGCTACAAGTGTGGCAATCGATGATTTGAGGTCTAAATTTGATATTCCAATTATAGGAATGGAGCCTGCTGTAAAACCAGCCTTTGAGAAAAATAAAGATGTAACGAAACGGATTTTGGTAACAGCCACCGCTTTGACTTTAAAGGAAGACAAACTACAAAATCTTATTACAAAATTAGATAATGAACATATTGTTGATTTATTATCACTTTCAGGGTTAGTCCAATTTTCCGAAGGATTTGAGTTTAGTGAAGAAAAAGTATTACCTTACCTTCAAGAACAATTATCAAAATTTGATTTAAGCAACTATGAAACTATAGTTTTAGGCTGCACTCATTTTTCTTTTTATAAAGATATGTTCAGGAAAGTACTACCATCAAATACTAATATAATTGATGGAAACATAGGAACTGTGAGAAACTTAAAACGAACTTTGGAAGAAATGAACTCCACAAACGAAGGAAATGGCAATATGATTTTTTATAACTCTGGATTAAGAGTTAAAGAGAAAGCGTTATTAGATAACTATAGCAAATTATTTAATAGATTAGATGACATTAATATATTAATGACTAATACAAGGGGCTGAACCAAAATTTGTTGGCCTCCATTACTCTAGAAGTTCATAAAACTTACCATACTATATTTAAAGTTATTGAGAAAGGATATAAGTATATTTTGATATATAACTTTAACAATAATTTGCAATAGGAGGTTATCGTTTAATGAACAATCGCTCTACGAACGTAACAAAATACAATGGTTCCAATCACTTGAATCTTATCCGTAATTATAATGTACCAAGTGTTGGATACAAATTGTTTCGTGTCACTTCCAAAAACACTGATACGATTCACTAATTGAATAAGTGGGCAAAATTACAAAAACATCCTAGAGATACCAGGTCTCTGGGATGTTTTTGTAATCAATTGTTGTTATTTTCAACTGAAGAAGAACTTCTTATATGTGTATATTCATTTCTTTCATCCTTCGGTAGAGGGTATTCCTTCCAATACCGAGAAGTTTGGCAGCCGGAGCTATTTTTCCTTTGGTTTGAGTAAGTGCATAGAGGATTGCATGTTTAGTCTGTTGCTCAAGTAAAGGTTCAGGTTCAGTTTGTGTGCCAGTTTGTTTAAATTCATCAGGTAGATCTGCAACGGTTAAAATGGGACCTTCGGCGAGTGCAACCATACTTTCAATGCAATTCTCGAGTTCACGGACATTACCCGGCCATTTTTGGGCCAGCAAGTAAGGATATACTTCTTCTTGAATTCCAATGACTTGAATTCCAAAGGACGTACTGGCTTTGTGAATGAAATGGGGGACTAAATCTCTAATATCTTCCACCCGTTCGCGCAGCGGAGGTAAATCTAAAGTCACAACTTTCAAACGATAGTACAAGTCAAGTCGAAAACGATTACTTGCCACAAGAGCGGAAAGATCTTTGTGTGATGCTGCAATAACTCGTACGTCAATTTTCTTTGTTTTCGTATCTCCGATGCGGCAGACTTCTTTTTCCTGAAGTGCGCGAAGTAGGGCTACCTGTACATTTAAGGGCATATCGCCGATTTCATCCAAGAAAATGGTTCCCTTGTCCGCTAATTCAAATTTCCCGGGCTTTCCACCACGACGTGCTCCGGTGAAGGCGCCTTCGACATACCCAAAAAGCTCACTTTCAACAAGTGAAGAAGACAGTGAAGCACAATTTAGAGCAATAAAGGGCCCATCTCGTCGTGGGCTAAGTTGATGGATTGTCTGGGCGATAATTTCTTTTCCGGTTCCGCTTTCACCGTGAATTAGTACGGATGAGTGAGTGGCAGCAACTTTGGAAGCCCTTGCCAAGGTTCGCTGAGTATTCTCACCGTGCCCAATCCATAAGGTGTTATTGGTCACAGCAGAGGATTCTGTTGTAACTTGAAGAGTCCCTACTGCACCTAACGAATAGCCCTTATCATTAATGACCTGCTTCAGATGGGAAGATATCTCATTTCCGTAGCTATTTTTTATTTTCAGGTTTAAGGAACGCCCGCTTAACATCCAACCTTTGGGTGAACTAAAAATATCTGCGGCAAGCTGTCCGATAATTTCCTCCTGTTTGCGCCCGAGAAGTGCAGCCCCTAAAGTGTTGATGTTTGTAATGATCCCGTTTCGATCAATAGCTAGAAATCCCTGATTTAAAAGGGATGAAGCTAACTTTGCACCTTCTTGATAAAATTCCAGTTGATCTTGTAACTCAAGAAGCTGTAGATTTTTTTCGATCATGCTTGCCCCCATCCGAGCAATTCTGAGGATTTTTTCACGATCTTCAGCGACTTCCCCACTAATATCAAAAACGCCGAGAGGTGCTCCTGCTGTGTTTTGAATTGGGGCTGCCCAGCATGCCAAAAAATGATTGTCACGTACAAAATGTTCCCAACCAAAAACAGAGATGGGGGCATTATCTCGGAGTGCAGTTCCGATGGCGTTGGTTCCTCTTATTTCTTCCCGCCAACTGGCTCCGGGACTTAGATATACTTTTTGGGCTTTACTCATAAAAGAATCATCGCCGGTAGCTTCGATAATATATCCCTCGTTGTCACAAAGCAATACTGTATATTTATTGCTTCCCAACAAACTGAAGATATAAGGCAAAACTGTTTCGCCGGCTCGGATTAATGATTCTTGGGCTTCACGACGCTCTGTAAGACGGGGCTTTGAGAGAATATCCTGATTCGTAATTAGCCTATGATCAACTTGAAATTCAATACTTCGCTGCCAGGAACGATAGATGGAAGGAGTTACTTCCGATTCGACGCTCTCCCCATTGATGAAACGATTCCAATGGTTGCTCATACTCTTTCCCCTCTCTCTAGCATTAAAGTTGATGAGGATCTTGTCTTGACAGAATAACACAAATATTCTAAACAAACAACTATGCAATACTAATTAAAACGTTCCATTTTGGAACACTAATAATGAACACTAAGATCAGAAATGGAACATTTTTATTTTTCAAACTATTATATCAAGACCATTTGAACTTAAGTTTTATTAATTTTAATAAAAAATAAATTATTTTGTAATAATAATATGGTGAAAACTGAATGACATAGCCTTTATAAAACCTCAAAAGCCCAACTTAGAATTTCAGAAGGTTGGGCTTTGAAGTTCTTGACAGATTATGTGCGCGACTTATTCACTTGCCGAAGGAACAATGAGGGTAAGAACAGACAGGACAGTCAAGACAAAGCCCGCCATGACCTGCCTTGACGATATCACGGCGTGACAGCCGTTCTCCTGTCAGCAGACGTGGAGCAAACAGGTCAAATGCAGTCGTCTTAGAATACATAACACATCCAGGTAATCCTAGAATTGGAACATCATTAATATAGGCCACTAAAAACATGGCGCCGGGCAAAACAGGAGCACCATAGGAGATGAGCTCCGCGCCCATTTCTTTGATGGCCGTGGGTGTTACATCATCCGGATCTACCGACATACCGCCGCTGACCAGGATCATGTCCGCACCCTGATCTAAATGATCTTGGATAGAGCTTTGAATCAGAGAGATATCATCGCTGGCAAAAGTTTGCTTCAGTACTTCAGAGCCCCAAGCTTCGACTTTGGCACGCAGGACAGGGCCAAACTTATCTTGGATTCTTCCATGATAGATTTCATTGCCTGTAGTGACAATGCCCACTTTGAATGATTTCAAAGGACGAACTTCAAGGAGCGGGGTTGAAAACGTTTTGGCAATTCGTTCAGCTTCTAGGATCACCTTCTCGTCAATCATCAGAGGAACAACACGAGTACCGGCAACTTTAGTGCCTTTTTTGACAGGACGATGATTGTGAAGCGTAGCAAGGATAATGTATTCCAAGGAATTTAAGGCTAGAATGCCGTCTTCAGAGATATAAAGGAGTCCGTCGTGGGCGGCGGTGAATGTGATTTTTCCTTCTTTGGGTTCGTCAAGGGTGAGTCCCGGTCCGCAAGCCGCTTTAGCAAGTCGCTCTGCTGCTTCATTTTCATGAATCAGACCGGGATTTTGATCCCAAACATAAATGTGTTCCTTTCCCATGCTTAGCAGAATAGGAATATCTTCTTCACGGACGACATGTCCCTTGCGAAATCGCGGACCTTTTGTGACACCAGGAATAATTTGAGTCATGTCATGAATTAAGACAGCGCCAACAGAATCTTGAACCTTGATTTTTTCCATTGTGAAAACCTCCAATTTGTGCTAGGGAAAGGAGGGCTTAAAGCCACGCACCATGGAGTTAAACTAAAACTTTCAGAAGTTATAAGGCGGCGGAGGGAAAGAATACTGGTTGTCTTTTATGGTATCGTATTCTTTATATGAGATCAAGCCGGAATTTTCATTAAAATAAGGTAGTTATAAATTCACAAAATTATTGGCACAAATCTTGCAATTAAACCTGGTGTAAAGGAACAAAAACACTAAAGTTACACAAAAATTATTAAAAGTTCTCATTTTAAGAAAAAAGGGGTGGGAGGAAATTTTCAGTTGACTAAGAGTTGTTTTGGAGGGAAAAACTTACTGGTAGAATACGGATGAATATTGGTGGAAATGGATGGAATATGATTTTTAGGTTTAATTAACCATAAAGGAGAGAAAAAATTGCTTAAAAAGAACTTAATTATTAACGGAAGCTCTCAAGTTTTAATTGTCGATGGGGAAGCTACCCTGGCAAATGTATTGCGTGGACAACTGCATATGACTGGAACTAAAATAGGATGCGGCAAAGCACAATGCGGCGCCTGTTCCGTGATCGTGGATGGAAAGGTTATTCGCTCCTGTGTTACAAAAATGAAACGAATTCCCGATCATGCGGAAATCACAACTATTGAAGGCGTAGGGACTAAAGATCATTTGCATCCTTTACAACTGTCCTGGATGATTCACGGTGCTGCTCAATGTGGCTTCTGCAGTCCCGGATTTATTGTATCGGCTAAGCAGCTCTTGGAAGAAAATATAAACCCTTCAAGAGAGGATGTTCGGGATTGGTTTCAAAAGCATCGAAATGCCTGCCGCTGCACAGGGTATAAGCCTTTAGTAGACGCAGTTATGGATGCCGCTCGTTTAATGAGGGGAGAAGTTACCACCGAAGAGTTATGGTGCAAATTACCTGAAGACGGCCGAATTTGGGGCAGTAACTATATTCGTCCGTCTGCATTGGCTAAGGTTACCGGGACTTGGGATTTTGGCGCTGACTCCGGACACAAATTGCCGTGCGGAACCTTGCAGCTGAAACTGGTTCAGGCCAAAGTTTCTCATGCCAATATTCTTTCTATAGATACTTCGGAAGCAGAAAAAATGCCTGGTGTCTACAGAGTTATTACAGCCAAAGATGTCGTGGGCAAAAACAAAATTACAGGTTTAATTACTTTTCCGACGAATAAAGGTGACGGCTGGGACCGCCCGATCCTTTGCGATAAAAAAGTGTTCCAATTTGGTGATGCGATAGCTATCGTTGCAGCCGATACTGCGGAACATGCTCAAGCCGCAGTGGAAAAGGTTAAAGTGGACCTGGAATTGCTGCCGGAATATATGAGTGCTCCGGCGGCCATGGCTGACGATGCCATCGAGATTCATCCTGGAACCCCAAATATCTATTTTGAAACGAAGGTTGTTAAGGGTGAAGATACCGCACCTCTGCTGGAAAAAGCAGATGTCGTTGTGGAAGACGACTTTTATGTTGGACGTCAGCCCCATATGCCCATTGAGCCCGATGTCGGCTACGCCTTTTTCGATGAAGATGGTAAACTAATCATCCATTCGAAAAGTATCGGAATCCATCTCCATCAGGCTATGATTTGTGCGGGCATAGGAATTGAGTCTGAAAAACTGATATTAGTTCAAAACAACGCCGGCGGAACTTTCGGCTATAAGTTCAGCCCAACCATCGAAGCTTTGTTAGGAGTTGCGGCAGTTGCCACAGGCAAGCCCGTATACCTGGAGTTTGATTATTATCAGCAGATGACCTACACAGGAAAACGTTCCCCCTTCTTTATTAATCTTAAATATGGAGCAACTAAAGAGGGCAAATTAATTGCCATGGAATCTGATTGGTCCGTAGATCACGGCCCATATTCCGAATTTGGCGATCTGCTTACCATAAGAGGCTCCCAATTCATTGGCAGTGGTTACAATATTCCCAACATCCGCGGCTTTGGCCGAACGGTTTGCACCAACCATGCCTGGGGTTCAGCCTTCAGAGGGTATGGCTCACCGCAAAGCCTTTTCTCGTCTGAAGTTTTGCTGGATGAACTTGCCGAAAAGCTGGGTATGGATCCTTTTGAACTGCGCTATAAAAATGTCTATCGGCCCGGTGATACAACCCCTACCGGCTGTGAACCTGATGTGTATTGTTTAGTTGAGATTATGGATAAACTTAAACCTAAATACGATCAAGCAAAAGAATGGGCTAAACAGCCGCCATCAGCACCCAATAAAAAACGCGGAATCGGTATCTCGATTGGAGTCTATGGGTCAGGCTTAGACGGGGCAGACAGTGCTGCAGTGAATGTGGAACTAACGGCAACCGGTGTAACGGTTTACACGTCCTGGGAAGATCACGGTCAGGGAGCTGATATGGGATCACTGGCCACAGCCCATGAAGCTCTGCGTCCCTTGGGAATTAAACCGGAAAACATTAAGCTTGTGATGAATGATATGGAGAGAACCCCCAACAGTGGGCCTGCTGGAGGAAGCCGTTCACAAGTCTTAGTCGGAAATGCCACTCGGGTTGCATGTGAAGCGCTGCTGCAAGGGATAAAGAAAGAGGACGGAACCTTTCGAACTTATGAAGAAATGATTGCCGAAAATCTGCCGGTGTTCTTCCAAGGCGCCTGGACTGCTCCTGCCTCAGAGTGTAATGTGGAGACAGGACAAGGCAATCCCTTTGCTGTCTATATGTACGGAGCCTTCTTGTCACAAGTTGAAGTCGATATTACAACCGGCAAAACAAACGTTGTCAAGATGACAATGGTTGCCGATGTCGGCAAGATTGCCAATAAGCTGGTTGTGGATGGGCAGCTTTACGGCGGGTTAGTTCAAGGCCTTGGCCTGGCTCTAAGCGAAGATTTTGAAGATCTGAAGAAACACTCTGATCTCATTGGCGCGGGTCTGCCTTTTATCAAGGATGTTCCTGATGATATTGAACTTCTCTATGTTGAAACGTATCGCCCCAATGGCCCCTTTGGCGCCGCAGGTTCAGGAGAACTGCCTTTAACCTCACCCCATGCTTCTATTATTAATGCTATCTATAATGCCTGTGGTGTTCGGGTAACGCATTTACCCGCCCGTCCGGAAAAAGTACTTGCCGGCCTTCAGGCTAAAGGTTAAGAGTGTACTCTACCCCCACCGAAGCAAGGTATGGGAACCTGAACATGCTTAGTGATGGCAGGTTCCCTGCTTTATCCGGGCTAAGAAGCCCCAGTATACCCGTTTATGTTTGCATCCATAACTAAGGAAATCGGGTGTTGCTTATGGAACAAGAGGAATTAAAACTGCTGGAAGATAAGTGTACCCAAGAAAACCCTCCGGCCTGTACGGCGGGTTGCCCAATCCATGTCGATGCCCGCAAGCTAATGTCCGACATCCAAAAAAAGGATTTAAAAAGCGCTCTGACAACATTGCAAAAAAAACAGCCCTTTCCCGGAATTATAGGTCGGATTTGTGATCACCCCTGTGAGGACGTCTGTAAACGCAGAGATGTTGGATCACCTATTTCAATAGCAGCATTAGAAAGGTTTTGTGTACAAAATCAATCCAGTAACTCGCCGAAAGCTGGGATGATTCCGGAAAAAAGTCAAACTGTAGCGGTAGTAGGTTCTGGACTGAGAGGCCTGACGGTGGCTTATGATTTGGCTAAAAAAGGATATAAAGTTACCTTGTTCGATAAAGCAGATCGAATTGGCGGCAGCCTCTGGGATTTTCCTGAAAACCAATTGTCCCCGGAAGTTATTGTCGAGGAACTTTCCGTTTTATCCCGACTTAAGGTTCAGATCGAACGAAACAGGGAAATTACCCGCTTAGATTTAACCAATCTTCAGGAGAACTTTGCTGCCCTGTATCTTGGCCTGGCGAAACAATCAGCTGACGCGGTTGAACTTCTCGGAAATCATTATGAGCTTGACCCAGTTACCGGTGCAACAGCGATTAAAGGTATTTTTGGGGGAACCCTAGCGGATAATGACTCACCGATAAGGTCTGTCGCTGACGGACGTAAAGCAGCAATTTCTATAGACCGCTATTTACAAGGGGTTTCCTTAACGGCTTCCCGTGAAGGCGAAGGTTCTTATGAGAGTAAACTGTTTGTTAACACTCAAGGAATTGAACCGTTGCCGGCAGTGTCTATGAGTAATGAACAGGCAGGGTACACTGTTGAAGAAGCTGTTCAGGAGGCTTCCAGATGTTTGAATTGTCAGTGTCTGGAATGTATCAAGGCCTGCAAATATATTGAAAGCTACGGAAGTTATCCTAAAAAGTATCTGCGCCAAATTTATAATAATAATTCCATCGTCATGGGGATGCGGCATGCCAATAAAATGATCAACTCCTGCAGTTTGTGCGGGTTATGTGCTGAGGTTTGTCCGCAGGGATTAGATCTGGGAGAAGTTTGCAAAGCAAGCCGGGTAACCATGGTCGGCAAAGGAAAAATGCCGCCTTCAGCTCATGATTTTGCTTTGCGGGACATGGCTTTCAGCAACAGTGATAAGTTTGCCTTAGCCAGGCATCAGCCAGGCTGTAATTCCAGCAGCTACGTCTTTTTTCCCGGGTGCCAATTGAGCGCCTCCTCTCCTGAGCACGTAGAAAATGTTTATAAATTGTTGATGGAAAAGCTTACCGGAGGCGTAGGTTTAATGCTTGGCTGCTGCGGTGCGCCGGCTGACTGGGCGGGTGAGCAAGACCTGCTCCGAAGAAATTGGGAAGTCTTAGCTGCTGAATGGGAACGGCTGGGCAAGCCCCAGATCATCACAGCCTGTTCCACCTGTCACAGTATGTTCCAAACAAAGTTTCCGAACATCGTCTCTTTGTGGGAGTTGATGGCTGACATGGAACTGCCCGGACAAGAAGACATGCTCAGCGGAGGAAGAGTGGCAGTCCAAGATGCTTGTACAACAAGACATGAACCGTCCATCCATAATGCTGTCCGAAAAATTCTACAGAAACTAAAGTATGACATTGAGGAATTGCCATACAGCAAAGAGCGGACCAAGTGCTGCGGTTATGGTGGACTGATGTCCTTTGCCAACCGGGAATTAGCGCAGAAAATTGTCGAGGATCGTATCAGTGAGTCCGATGTGGATTATGTTGCCTACTGCGCTATGTGCAGAGATCGGTTTGCCTCTAAAGGCAAACGAACATGGCATTTATTAGATCTGATTTTTGCAGACGATCTTGAGCAGGCTGCCGTCAAGCCAAGTGTTGGTTTTTCCTACCGCCATGAAAATCGGGCCAAATTGAAACGTAAACTGCTGCATACGCTGTGGCAAGAAACTCCGTCGGATCAGGAGGAAGCCTATATGAGTATAAACCTTCAAATCAATGACAGAGTTTGGGGGATAATGGAAGACCGTCATATTCTTATTGAGGATATCCAACAGGTTATTGAGTATGCGGAGCGGACAGGAAGAAAGTTTATGAATCCCGATAATGGCCGCAGTTTGGCCCATTACCGTCCCCTCAGGGTAACTTATTGGGTTGAATACGAACCTCAGGAACAAGGTTTTATTGTCTACAATGCTTACAGCCATCGCATGGAAATCGTGGAGGGAGCTCATGAGTAATACACCAAAACAAACGGAAAAACTGCCTTGGAAGTGCGGAAAATGCGGCGGCGAACTGGAACGGGGTTTGGTTAAGGCATCTTATTTAGGCAATGATTTCGAGGTTCAAGAACTTAAATGTCTTAACTGTGGTCTGGTCCTGATTACCGAGGAACTGGCCTTAGGCAAGATGTTTGAAGTCGAGCAAAGCCTGGAAGATAAGTAAAGGGGGATGGATGATGCCGGCCGACGCCTTTCGGATGTTTCAACTGGCAGCTCAAGGGTTTTGCTGCAGTCAAATTATTTTGATTTTGGGGTTAGATGATCTCGGAAAGGAAAACCCCGATCTTATCAAAGCGATGCATGGTTTGTGCGGAGGAATTGGAAGGTCGGGAAAAACCTGCGGAGCGCTTACCGGTGGAGCGTGCTTGATTGGCTTATCTGCCGGCAAGGGCAGTCCCGGCGAATCAGGGCACCTTAAAATCAACGCTATGCTCAAGGAATTAATGAACTGGTTTGAAGACGTCCATGGCAGTATCGAATGTGAAGGGATTTTAGACCAGTCCTTGGACGAGGGGAATGAGTATCCGGTACGCTGCGGCAATATTGTTGCAGCAACTTTTAATAAGGTTCAAGAGATAATAGCGGCTAATTCTGAAGACCCAGAGCCAGACGAAGAGTATTAGTAAAAAGCCGGAAGTTGGCGACTCAGACGGAGGACTCAAAACTGTATGAATAACAATGTTTTTAAAGTCTATGAAGGTGACGCACTTCGGCAGGCTACAGGAGATACTTTACGTCCGGGCGGCTTTTTCCTAACCGATCTGGGAGTAAAACGCTGTAACTTTCTTCCCGGTGCCAAAGTCTTAGACGTGGGGTCCGGCAGTGGTGCAACGGTTGAACGTTTGATCTCCGAATATCAGCTCCAAGCCCTTGGGATTGACCCCTCGGAGGTATTATTGGAAATCGGAAAAAGGAGAAATCCTGACTTAAACCTGATTCGGGGTTGGGGAGAGGAGCTGCCCTTTCCGCCAGACGACCTGGACGGGGTATTCGCCGAGTGTACCTTATCCGTAATGGAAGAGCCGAATCAGGTTCTGAAAGAAATTTTCCGGGTACTCAAGCAGGGTGGTCGGCTGATTATTAATGATGTTTATGCCCGGAATCCTGATGGACTAAAGGACCTTCGCGAACTCGGCATCGAGTCCTGCATCAGAAGAGCGTTGACCAGGGACGAACTGTTGAATATGCTTAATAAATTTGACTTTCAGATTGTTGACTGGAGTGACCATACAAATTTATTGATCCAACTGACGGTTGATCTAATAATGACTCATGGATCGATGACAAATTTTTGGCTTAAATCTGCTTCGTGTTTAAGTTTCGTTGATCCTAACTCTATCCAGGAAGCGGTCAAAAAAGCAAAGATGGGCTATTTCCAACTGATTGCCCATAAGGGATACCAGTTCCAGTAAGAGAGGGATTAGAGCGTATGAAGGTTAGGGAGGGAAGTTTAACTTCCACTACTGAAAGTTTATGTCCGGAATGTTTGCGCAAGATTCCGGCACAAAGAGAGGTTCAGGGTGAGAATGTTTATCTCGTAAAACGCTGCCCCGAACATGGTGAGTATCGAACCTTGATTTGGCATGGAAGTCCTCAATGGGCCTCCTGGGTCAGGCCTACAATTCCTACTCCGCCCAAGGAATGTTTTACACAAGTTGATAAGGGATGCCCCTTTGACTGCGGTTTGTGCGCAGACCATTATAAGACAACTTGTACGGCCTTGCTAGAAGTTACCCAGCGCTGCAATCTAAACTGCCGCTTTTGTTTTGCCAATGCCGGAACGGAGCTTGACGAACCTTTGCTGAAAGTGATTGAAGGGTGGTATAAAAACGTCCTTGCCGCCAGTGGCCCGGTGAATATCCAGTTATCCGGCGGTGAACCGACTCTCCGGGATGATTTGCCGGAAATCATAGAAATAGGCAGGAGATTGGGTTTTAACTTTATCCAGATTAACACGAATGGCTTACGGCTGGCCGAGGATTCCCCATATTTAAGCCGCTTAAAGATAGCCGGCCTTAGCTCGGTTTTTTTGCAATTTGATGGTACAGAGGATCAAATATATCAGGCAATCAGAGGACGGCAGCTTTACGATCTGAAAGTGAAAGCCATTGAAAACTGTGCTGAACACGGAATCGGAGTTGTCTTAGTACCGACTCTCATACCGGGAATAAACACTGATAATATCGGCGGAATCATAAAGTTCGCCCTAAAAAATCATCCTGCCGTCCGAGGGGTTCATTTCCAACCTGTAAGCTATTTCGGCAGAGTTCCCCAAGAACCGCTGGACGAAGATCGGATTACACTGCCGGAAGTTATTCAAGCCATTGAGAAGCAGACAGAAGGACTGATTAAAGCTGAAAATCTGAAGCCCCACAATGGACGCTGTTCTTTCAGCGGCAGCTTTACGCGCAGAGCTGACGGTAGTTTGAAGCCGATCTTGAACAATTCCTGCTGTGAGGGACCAGAACGAGCGGATGAGCTGGCCAGAAAAACCAGGACCTTCGTAGCCCGCCAGTGGTCAGGTCCTGAGTTGTTTAAAGTTCAAACCGTAAAGGATAATCCAGGCGACTCCTGGGACAATTTAATTCAACAACTTAAAACGTATGCTTTTTCCCTCAGCGGTATGGCTTTTCAAGATGTTTGGAATCTGGATCTTGAACGCTTAAAGAATTGCTGTATCCATGTTGTAAGCCCTGAAGGCAAGTTAATTCCCTTTTGTGCTTATAATCTCACCGCTAAAAATGGGCGCTCACTTTACCGCAAGGGGAGATAAATCTTGGCCATAAATGTTACCCCGCTTGAACCATGGGTACAGGAGAAAATTACCGGTAATCGTTCGGGAAGACTGACGCGAAAGCTGATCGAGAATTATCAGTTGAACAAACTGCAGGAAACTATTGCTTGGGTAAGCGCTGGCAGCAGATTTTACCGCCGTCTCTATAAGGGCTTGGATAGTAAGATCTCCTGTTTAGCAGACATAAATAAACTGCCTTTTACCACGTCTGAAGACCTCAAAAATTATCCCCTGGATTTCTTATGTGTTTCCCAAGATGACATCAGCAGAATCGTTACCCTCCAGACTTCCGGTACAACAGGAAAACCCAAACGTCTCTTCTTTAGCGAACCTGATCAAGAATTGACCATCGACTTTTTTCATCATGGCATGTTCACCTTGGTTGAACCAGGGGACAGAGTCTTGATTTTGCTTCCGGGTGAAACGACTGGAAGTGTCGGTAACTTACTGCATTTGGGTTTAGCAAGAGCAGGCGTAATAGGGAACATTCATGGAATGGTTATTGATCCGGAAGTAACCTTTGAACAAATAAAACGGGAAGAAATCAATGTTCTGGTCGGGATACCTGCTCAAGTCCTGAATTTAGCAAGATTTATTGCTTCAAGGGACGAATCATCTTCTCTAAACATCAAAAGCGTCTTGCTGAGTACCGATTATGTACCCTTAACTGTTGTCAAAGAACTGCAAAAATATTGGGGGTGTCAGGTGTTTAATCATTATGGTATGACTGAGATGGGTTTAGGCGGCGGGATTGAATGTGAGGGCTTCTGTGGTTATCATCTGAGGGAAGCAGACCTATATTTTGAAATTATCGATCCCCTGACAGGAACCCCTGTGATAGACGGGCGGCCAGGGGAAATCGTCTTTACGACACTGACCAGATCAGCTATGCCCCTAGTTCGTTACCGAACCGGCGACATTTCCAGATTTATACCTGGCCCTTGCTCCTGTAACACAGTCCTGAAACGATTGGAACGGTTAAAATCCAGAGATCGGGTTTATCTGAATGAGAGGGACTACTTGACGATTTCCGATTTTGACGAGGTTCTCTTTGAATTTGGGGATATTATTGACTTCGAGGTTACGCTTACTGAAGTGGCTAAGCAAAATCGCTTAAACATTAATATTCTCTTGAGGAAGTCTGTCGCAGAGGACGTAGAACAGTCGCTTCTACAATCCCTTGCCAAAATCCCCAACCTAAAGACCGGACTGCAAACCAACAGTTTGCAGGTTAACCTCAATTTTAGCGAAACTCCCGGGGTAAGAGCCCCTAAAAGCAGAGCTAAGCGACAGATTCAAGACCGAAGAAGGAGTGACCAGCCTTGACTGGAACAGAATCCAGGCCAGAGAGGGGGATACTGACAGCAATTATTGTTGCTGCCGGATACTCGTTTCGCATGAAACAATTTAAACCATTGTTGCCTTTGGGAGGGATTACTGTCATAGAACAAGCTGTTCATAGTTTTTTGGACAATGGCTTCAAGGATATTCGAGTTGTCGTTGGGCATCGCGGGAATGAACTGTTTCCCCTTTTGGAAAATTTAGGGGTTCGAATTATTGTGAACACCAATTATTCCGAAGGGATGTTTTCTTCGGTCCAGGCCGGAGTTAAAAGTCTCACTTCTGAGACGGCTGGTTTTTTTCTTTTACCTGCAGATAATCCCCTAATTAAACGTCACACTCTTGAAATGATGGAAGACACTTTCTTTTCAAAGCAGGAAAGTATAGTTTACCCGTCGTTTCAAGGCGAGAGGGGTCATCCTCCTCTAATTCCCAGCTGCTATGTTAACGACATTCTAAAATGGAATAAACCGGGCGGACTGAGAGCGATGTTAGAGCAGTATGATGATGATGCCGTCGAAGTTCAGGTTGAAGACTTGGGTGTTTTGCTTGACATGGATACACCGGAGGACTATTGTAAACTGCTTGATTACATTGGTGATACCCTGCTGCCATCCGAAGAGGAATGTTATGAGATTATCAAGAAGGCTGAAACTCCCTTGAACGTCATTAAACACAGTAAGCAAGTAGCCGCTCTTTGCTGCGCTATCGGAAGTTGTTTAAGAAGTTCAGGATGCCGCCTAAACCTTGACTTAATTAAGGCTGCAGCCTTATTGCATGACCTGGCCAAGGGTCAACCGCACCACGCACAAGTTGGATCGAGCATGCTCATGAATTACCCAATGGTCGCAAAAATAGTGGCCGAACACACCGACATTTGTACAAACATTGAACAGACCATATCGGAAAAAGAAGTTGTCTATTTGGCTGATAAGTTTGTTAAAGACGAGCAGATTGTTTCTCTTAAAGACAGATTTGCCGCCCCCTTGAAGCAACACCAAAACGACCCCGATGCACTTAAGAAAATACAACGACGCTATTTGGATGCCGAGTGGATTAAGACAAAGATTGAGAAAATTATTAACATGCCTTTATCTGAACTATTAAGTTAATCTAGAGGGGTAGGAAACAATGGAAAATGAAATAATCTACAGACTTAAAATTGCCCTAGAGGAAAATACTGAAGTTGCTATGGTTACAATCATCAGTGTCCTTGGCTCAACTCCTCGTAAGCCCGGAGCTAAAATGTTAGTTTTTCCTGACGGAACAATCGTCGGTACCATTGGCGGCGGATGCGGTGAGGCTGAAGCCAGGAGGGAGGCTCTCAATGTCATAGCAGCACGCACTTCTAAGGTGCATTATTTAAATATGACTGCTGATATTGCCCAGGATGAAGGAATGGTTTGCGGGGGAATCATGGGATTATTCATTGATTATTTAGGTTCTCATAACTTCGCCGGACAATTTAAACTTTACAAAGACTATTTAGCGGCACTCGAGGAAGGAAATCAGAATCCGATCCTTGTTACAGTAATCGAATCAGCTCCTGAACATTTGATAGGAAGCAAACTAGTTATTAAGGCAAACGGCGAAGTCAGCGGTGATCTTCATTTAGATGGCTTAAATCGAGTGGCCCAAGAAAGCGGCAAAATCTGCGCTAAACGGTGCCGGCCGTTATTAATTAGTTTGAATTCTGAGTTTGAGCCTTGCGAAACGTCCATGAGCAAACCATCCTTTCGGTTGCTCATTGAACCGCAAAGAACAATTGTGCAATTGTTGATTTTAGGTGGTGGTCATATTGCGCTCCCCCTGGTCATTATGGCTAAAATAGTAGGGTATGAGATCACAGTCATCGATGATCGTCCGGCCTTTGCCAATTCTATTCGCTTTAAAGAGGCAGACAATGTGATTTGCGCTGATTTTGCACAAGCCTTAGACAGAATCACAATCACTCCCCAAACTTTTGTGGTAATTGTCACAAGAGGACATCGCTATGATAAAGTATGTCTGGAAAAAGTGATTCGCCGGCCGGCAGCATATTTGGGCATGATTGGCAGCCGCAAAAGAGTTAAAGCTTTGAAAACTGAATTAGAGGAAGAAGGAGTTCCGGCCGATTTACTGCAAAATCTTCATTCTCCGATTGGTCTGAAGATAGGAGCAGAAACTCCGGAAGAAATTGCCGTTAGTATTCTCGGCGAGTTGATTAAAGTTCAAAGGGAGATGGATCAGACCTTAAAGTAGATGATCCTGGAGAGACATGAAGCAAAAATTAATTTACTTGGTCAGACACGGTGATATCGGCCTAGGGAGTGAAAAACGTTATATTGGTCAAACTGATCTGCCCTTAAGTTCTCTTGGTTTAAAGCAGGCTTCATTACTAAAGGATATGTTTAGCCACTTGTCATTCGATAATATTTTTTGCAGCGATTTAAAGAGGGCGCAGCAAACAGCGGAAATCATCGCAATTCTTAGCACAGCGGTTCCTATCCTTTGTCCGGAGTTCCGGGAAGTGAACATGGGTGATTGGGAGGGGAAAACTTTCTCGGAAATTAAAACAAGGTTCCCTAAGAAATTCACAGAACGTGGTCAAACTATTGCAAATTTTGTCCCGCCCCGGGGTGAAAGCTTTAGTGACTGTTCCAAACGAGTCCTTCCGGCGTTTGAGCGGCTGGCGGAATCTGCAGGAAACACAATTTTAATTGTTGCTCATGCCGGTGTAAACAGAATAATTATCTGCCATGTCCTTGGGATGCCACTGGAGAATGTTTTTCAACTCCACCAGAGTTATGGCTGCGTTAATTTACTTTCTCAAGATAGTTCAGGGTACAGATTAAACTATATGAACAATTTGGTTGTTAAGGAAACCGGCGAAGGGTTAATTTATTGATTTACGAAAATCACTAAATTAACCCTAAATTATTCAAAACTATTAACGCTATTATTTAAAAGTGTTCCAATTTAAAGCGTTTGTTCAAAGCAAACTGTTCCAAAATAGCCCATTATAGTGAGTTAACATATGTTTTAAAATAAATTTAAACGTAAAGATTATCGTTTTACTGGTTTTATCTATCTTTTTAAGAATAACCTCCGTCCTTCTGCGCAGCTTGATTTTCGACTTTAGCTGAAGAAATTCAATGAAATAGGACATGTGAAACAAATAACTAAATTTTCAGACAGTTCTGGCACGGATATTGCTATATTATTCGTCAAGAATCCGGAAATTAAATTCTAGCTCAAATTCAGCGTAGAAAAGCAAATGCTAAAACTAATAAGAAAATGGGGGTTAAAACATGGGAATCATTCATCAAGTCTATGGGTATTTCATGCCAACAGTAAACCTTATGGGAGCAGGGGCAGTACAAGAAACCGGAAAACAAGCAAAATTATTGGGCGGAAAAAAAGTCTTCTTAGTAACCGATGCATTCCTGGAAAAGATCGGTATGGCTCAAGAAATTGCTGATATTATCAGTAAAGAAGGCCTCGAAGTTGTTATTTACGGGGGGGCTGAACCAAATCCAACCGACAAAAATGTTCATGATGGATTTGATATTTACACTAAAGAAGGCTGCAACCTTATTGTTTCGGTGGGTGGAGGCTCTTCCCATGACTGTGCTAAGGGTATTGGATTGGTTGCCGGAAATGGCGGCAGAATTAATGATTATGAAGGAGTGGATAAATCTCCTTTACCGATGGCCCCAATGATTGCCATTAACACCACCGCAGGAACGGCGGCAGAAATGACTAGATTTTGCATTATTACCGATATAGCCAGACACATTAAAATGGCTATCGTTGATTGGCATGTAACACCTAATGTTTCCATTAACGATCCTTTATTGATGATGAAACAACCACCCAGTTTAACCGCTGCAACCGGAATGGATGCGCTTACCCATGCAGTGGAGGCTTATGTTTCCACAATAGCTACACCTGTAACGGATTCGGCGGCTTTAATGGCCTTTAGATTAATAAGCAAGTATTTGCGCCGTGCCGTGGCTAATGGGGATGATTTTGAAGCACGTGAACAAATGGCTTACGCTCAATTATTAGCTGGAATGGCTTTTAATAATGCCAGTTTAGGTTATGTTCACGCTATGGCCCACCAATTAGGAGGATTCTATAATTTGCCGCATGGTGTTTGCAATGCCATCCTTTTGCCACACGTTTCACGTTTTAACATGATTGGCAATGTCGAGCGTTATGCAGAGATTGCTGAAGCTATGGGAGAAAATATTACCGGGCTTTCAGCCAGAGAGGCTGCCGAGAAATGTTTCAGCACTATAGCAACGCTTTCGCGGGATGTTGGTATTCCTACAGGATTAGCAGAACTGGGAGTTAAAGAAGAAGACTTTGCCCTTATGGCAGGTAATGCCAAGCAGGATGCTTGTCAATTAACGAATCCACGAACTGCAACCCTCGATCAAGTCATTCAAATCTATAAAAACGCAATGTAAAGCAGGAACTAATTTTAAGATTTCGCAAATAACAAATGCGCTGGCAGAGAAGAAGATTTTACTCATCTCGCCAGCGCATCTCGTTTTTTATGGACATGAAGATTTTAAAATTCCTTCTTATGACCCAAACAATAAACTCCTGAAACAGTGAAACATGGTATGAGGTCACTGGCCGGTTGATATTTTGTTCTAGAATCTGTCCAGTAATCTAAACCCAAAAAATGTTAAAAAGAACAAATACTACAAGCTTGAGGATCACCTTGACGAAAATGTTAGTAATTGGTATACTAATATCATGAAAATTTAGAATGTTCATATAATTAGGTGTAAGGCCTTAATATATGATCTAAGAAACTAGCGGATGATAGGAGGTGAAACAACTGGAGAGTTATTTGTTGGACTTATAACAATTTAGCATTTCCAACGTCACTGAACTTATAAACATGAGTAAAGGGGAGTCGATGATTAATGGCAGAGATCATGGAGATCCGAGAAAGTTCAATAGCCGACCCAGGACCACTTGGTTTAGCCGGTTTTGCACTTACAACATTCATTCTTAGTCTGTCAAATGCGAAGCTAGTGCCAGCAGAACTCGGTACATTATTTGTCCCTCTGGCACTATTTTACGGTGGTTTAGCCCAAATACTTGCCGGAATGTGGGAGTTTAAAAAGAACAATACGTTTGGGGCAGTAGCTTTCACAACTTATGGAGCATTTTGGATGGGTTTAGCAGCCACTGTCATATTAGAGACGCTTAAGATCCTTAATTTTGGTGCTTCTGGTCATGTGGCTCTTGGAGTATATTTAACAGGGTTCACCATTTTTACGTTCTACATGTGGATAGGGACTTTCAGAATCAATAATGCGTTACTGGCAGTATTTACCTTCGTGGAAATTGCTTTTGTTTTACTTGATTTAGCCGAATTTGGTATTATCTCAAGCGTACCTGGAGGTATTTTTGGATTAATTACTGCAGCTTGTGCCTGGTATGCCTCAGCGGCCGGAGTTCTAAATCCACTTTATGGTCGTGCGGTTCTCCCAGTTGGCTCTCGTGCTGTCACTGTTAAGAAAAATTTTTCTTCAGGGAAACAGGCTTAATTGACACTTGAAATTTATCATTTGTTGGATTTCGCGTGGATTATTTTAAACTCGACATTATAGTCGAGTTTTTTTAATATATGTTCAAAATATGATGAAGTATAACTATCATTTTAAATTTGACAATATTAAAGAGAAATCTTAAAGCTTTTACTTTTAATGTAAATAATAATATAGGAAATTGTTAAAATCAAAACTTACTGGTATCATAATATCTAAAGAATCGACTTAAAAATTTATATCCGATGCTTGGAGATTGAATCAGATGAATAAAGGATTTGAACATAGATAATGAAAAAATTAGTCATTGGGATATTAGCACATGTGGATGCGGGCAAGACGACATTATCAGAAGCCATCCTTTATCTGAGCGGTAAAATTGGCAAATTAGGACGAGTAGATCATAAAAATGCTTATTTAGATACCTTTGAGCTTGAACGAGCAAGGGGAATCACTATTTTTTCGAAGCAGGCCATATTTGAGATAGAAGAAACTCAGATTACGTTACTGGATACCCCAGGGCATGTGGATTTTTCAGCTGAAATGGAGAGAACGCTTCAGGTGTTGGATTATGCCATTTTAGTGATAAGTGGCGCCGACGGGGTACAGGGGCATACGAAAACGTTGTGGCGGCTTCTCGACATGTACCAGATACCTGTCTTTTTATTCGTCAATAAGATGGACCAGAATGGGACGGATAAGGACAAATTGATGCTAGAGATAAAAAAGCAATTGAATGATGGATGCATTGAATTTGAACATGTTAAGACAAACCGCTTTTATGATCAACTGGCCATGTGTAATGAAACAATGATGGAAGAATATCTGGAAACAGAACACATTGAAACGGCACAGATCAAAAATGCAATAAAGGAGCGAAACGTCTTTCCCTGCTTTTTCGGCTCAGCCTTAAAATTAGAAGGTGTTGAGCAATTTATGCAGGGCATTGCTGACAATGCCATAGTACCTTTCTATCCCAGTCAGTTCGGAGCTAAAATATTCAAAATAACCAGAGACGAACAGGGAAACCGTCTCACGCACATGAAACTAACTGGCGGAAGACTTAAGGTAAAAGATATCTTGAAGAATGGGCTTTGGGAAGAGAAAGTAAATCAAATTCGTGTCTATTCTGGACAAAAATTTGAGGCAGTGAATGAAATAGAAGCAGGTTCCGTTTTAGCGGTTACGGGGCTCAGCCAAACGAAACCAGGAGAAGGTTTAGGGATAGAAGAAGCTTCAAATACACCGGTTTTGGAACCCGTGTTGTTTTATCAGATTATACTTCCAGAGGGCTGTGACCCGAGAGTAATGATACCCAAACTGCGTCAGATTGAAGAAGAAGAGCCTGAACTTCATATTGTCTGGAATGAGCAATTACAAGAAATTCAGGCCCAGATCATGGGAGAAGTGCAAATTGAAATTTTTCAGAACCTTATCCAAAGCCGTTTTGGTATCTCAGTGACCTTTGATGCCGGAAGGATTGTCTATAAAGAAACGATTGCCAATGTCGTTGAAGGGGTAGGACATTTTGAACCATTGCGCCATTATGCGGAGGTTCACCTTTTATTGGAGCCTGGTGAACCGGGAAGTGGTCTTAAGTTTGGAGCAAAATGCAGTGAGGATACCTTAAGTAAAAACTGGCAAAGGCTTATATTAACCCATCTGGAAGAAAAAGCGCACAAAGGAATTTTAACAGGATCTGCGATCACAGATATGAAAATCACTTTAGTCTCAGGCAGAGCACACACTAAGCATACAGAAGGCGGTGATTTCAGAGAGGCTACCTACCGTGCAGTGCGTCAAGGTTTAAAGGAAGCAGAATCTATATTATTGGAGCCTTATTATGCCTTTGAGCTGGAACTCCCTGTGAAAATGGTAGGAAGAGCTATGACGGACATCGAGAAAATGCATGGTACATGCGAATTATCACAGACAAATGGGGAGATGTCGGTTCTTGTGGGGAGTGCTCCTGTTCTTACCATGAGAAATTATCAGAAAGAAGTTATCGCCTATACTAAAGGTCTTGGCAGGCTCTTTTGCAGCCTAAAAGGGTATGAACGATGCCACAATGCAGATGAGATCATTGCAAGTATCGGCTATGATTCCGAAAGAGATGTTAATAATCCTACAGGTTCTGTATTTTGTACACATGGCTCGGGCTTTTTGGTGGATTGGGATAGCGTAAAGGATCACATGCATGTTGAAAGCTATTTTCAGAAAAAAGAGGATTTGGCGGGAGAGATAGCCCCAAACCGTGTCTCATACTCAGAAGAAAAGTGGATTAGTTTGGATGAGATTGATCAAATTATCAATAATACTTTCTATGCGAACCAAGGAAAGAAGTCTGCCTGGAAAAAACGCAAAACAGCCCGCGAAAGTTATTACGAAGACTTTGTCTCTGTAAGCAGTGAGAAGGTAAACAAAGAAGAGTATCTTCTTGTTGATGGATATAATGTAATCCATGCCTGGCCTGAGCTCAAAGAACTTGCGGATAGCAATATGGACGGTGCCAGAATGAAATTACTGGAGAGCCTAAGCAATTATCAAGGCATTCGAAAATGCCAAATTATTGTTGTGTTCGACGCTTACCTCGTTCAGGGGCATCTTGAAGAAATTATCGACTATCATAATATTCATCTGGTTTATACAAGGGAGGCACAAACTGCAGACCAGTATATTGAAAAATTCGCTCATGATAATCAGAAAAAATATAATATAACTGTTGCAACATCAGACGGTTTACAGCAGATTATTATCAGAGGAGAAGGATGTGCCTTATTATCTGCCAGGGAACTAAAGGCCGAGATCGAAGAGACTTATGAAAGAACAAAGCTGGAATATCGGGAAATACAGAGAAGACCACGTAATTATCTTATGGACACTTTGTCTCCGGAAGCAAAACAGCGGCTTGATAAACTGATTAAAGATAAAAATGAGACGTAAACTATATCAATAGGGGCAATTCCCGAAGAGAGTTATGCTCATCGTGATAGATTTTCATTTCCTAGTTAAAAAGTCCATCGAGTGCACATAATACGAAATGTAGTAAACAAATAAGGCACTCGCTGAAAACTATAACTGGGCGGTGGAAACATGTTATGGGTCGCATTATTAGTAGGTGTTCAAGTAGTGCTCTTGGGAACAGTGATTATTCTTGAAAATAAAGATCCAGGAAAAACTGTAACTTGGTTGTTTATTCTAAGTCTCCTGCCGATCCTGGGTTTTCTTCTTTATATTCTATTTTCTCAAAAGCAGCGCAATAAACTCTTTCGGAATAAGGCACAACGGACAAATAGGTTAAAGCAAAGAATCAATGAATACGATCCCATTCCAAAGAATGAATACTCAACTTTTTCTCCAGATAACAATTTAGACCTTAAATTAGCTAACCTCCTTATGAATAGTGGTTATGCCCGCTTAAAGATGCATAACAAAGTTGACGTACTCGTCAATGGCCGAGAGAAATTTGCTGCTTTGCTTCACTCGTTAGAAAATGCTGCCCATCACATCCATCTGAGCTATTATATTTTCAAAGATGATGAAATAGGTGCCGACGTCTTAAAAATCCTCTCCCATAAAGTTTCTGAAGGAGTGGAAGTACGCGTTCTCCTTGACGGAGTGGGGAGCCTCTTCCTGGCTGGAAACTTCATGACTACCATGAAACAAGCCGGAATCCAAGCTCAATGGTATTTTCCATTACGCTTTCCCTTTTTAACTCCAAGGCTTAATTTACGTTACCACCGAAAAATTGTTATCATTGACGGGTATGTGGGGTACATGGGGGGACTCAATATCGGAGACGAATATCTTTCACGTGACCCGAAACTTGGATTTTGGAGAGATACTCATCTCAAATTATCTGGAGAATCCGTCCATACCCTGCAAAGTATCTTTTTAAACGACTGGTATACTGTAACTCATCAGGAGATAAGAGGTGAAAACTACTTTCCTAAGGTTGAAATCCCTGATATACTTCCTATTCAGATTGGTGCCAGCGGTCCGGATTCTAATTGGGCATCCATTCTGCAAGGTTTTTTCATCGCGATAACGATGGCTAAGCAGAGCATAAAAATCGAGACGCCCTATTTTATCCCTGATGAAAGTCTAATCATGGGTCTCAAGACTGCAGCCCTCTCAGGAATAGACGTTCAAATCATTATCCAAGGAGTTCCGGAACACAAAGTGACTTACTGGGCTATGAACTCCTATCTTGAAGAACTGCTCGAAGCAGGCGTTAAAATCTATAAGTATATGAAAGGAATTCTTCACGCCAAAGTTCTTCTCATTGATGAATCTTTAGCATCTGTTGGGTCTGCTAATATGGATGTACGAAGTTTTTCCCTTGACTTTGAAATCTCAGCGTTTATGTATGATCAGAAATTAACGATGCTCTTAGTTAAAGACTTCGAAAATGATTTGAGGGAATCTCGAAGTATTAATCTCGAAGCGTTCCAAACTCGTCCATATTCCGAACGTCTTAAAGAGTCCTTTGCTCGTTTATTTTCACCATTGCTATAACGTTCCTTCAGCTTTACCTTATCTTCAAATGTCTGTATAATATTACTAATTTCCAACCTCCCCGGGCGCTTCGCGAAACAGGGAAGGTTGGATTCATGGAGGTAAGGCATGAAGTTAACGAAACGTACGAAATCTATTGGCGGCATTTTGGCAATAGCTGCCGGGGCAATTATTGCCGCATATGGAATTCAAGCCTTTGTCGTCCCTTCTGGGCTTGGCGGTGGAGGGGTCGGCGGCATAGCACTGTTGCTGCTTTATACATTAAAACTCCCTATTGGTTTAATGACCTTCCTATTAAATGTTCCGCTGTTCATTTTAGGATGGAGGGAAATAAATAAAGACTTTATTTTCAAAACCATTTGGGGATTAGTCATTTTTTCTATTTTCCTTGATCTCTTTAAAGGTATCCATCCAGTGCCGATAAACGATATCTTTCTTGGGGCAGTCTACGGCGGTGTGTTTTCAGGAATTTCCTCAAGTATTGTGTTTCGTTTTGGTGGAAGTCTGGGGGGCACGGATATTGTTTCTAAGGTTATCCATCGAAGATATGGAGTGCCCATGGGAACGTCTGCTTTAGCGATCAATAGCCTGATAATTTTGGTTTCCTGGGCAATCTTAGGCTCAAACAGAGCTCTCTATACCTTAGTTAATCTTTTTGTCTACGGGCGTGTCCTCGACATAATCCAAAGCGGCGTTCCTTCGAAATCAATAACGATTATTTCCGATCAACCGGAAGCTTTGGTCGATCGAATTATGGTGGACTTAGGCAGAGGAGCAACTTTTTTAAGCGGCCGCGGTGCTTATTCCAACGAGCCTAAAAATGTTATTATCTGTGTAGTCAGTCTTCCGGAACTAGGCCGCTTAAAACAAGCAGTGCGTGATGTTGACCCAGAAGCATTTATGATTGTATCCAACGCCGGGGAAGTTCTCGGCAGGGGATTTTTAAAAAATGAATAAAAATGATATAAATCTTTTTGTTGCAGGATTTATGGTAATGTAAAGAGAAGTAGAATAGCCTATAAAACAAAATAAGATGTCTCTTGATCAGTTATAGAACAGAGGTGGCTAACGGTGATAAGCGAGAAGAAATGGAGACCGAATAAAATTTGGGCTTTGGCCATGATTTGTTTCATGTTTGGTCTTACACTGATAATTATGCTCCTAGGTGATCAAAGCATCTCTTTAGTATCCTTTTTTTTCCTCATCACAGCTCTTGTTGCCCTGTATTTCCCTTGGGAATTTTTGTTGATTCAAATCGTTCTCGCCTCCGGATTAACGTTCCTTATTTTATATGAACATACACATCGTCTAACACTCCTGCAATGGCTTCTCTATACATTGGTTTATCTCTTTATTGGTATTGCTGTTAATCGAGAGATCGATGCAATTCGTCAAATTCAGCGGCACGAAACAGAGATGTCAGCATTATCCGATATATCGACCTCTTTAACGAAAACACTTGATTTGTGTGAACTAACGAATCAAGTAGTTGATCAAACCTTTTCCTTGTTTAAGGCAGACGGCTGTACAATTTACTTAATGGAAGATGAAGAAAAATCGCTGCGGGTAATTAGTGCTCGTGAAAGTCAAAGTGATCCTGATGTACTAACCAGTATTCTCAATAACCATCCCCGAGTAGGTTTTGGCTTGGTCGGCTGGGTAGCAGCTACAGGTGAAGCAGTCCTTTCCGGAGATGCTGAACATGATCCAAGGTCTATACACATTCCAGGTACTCCCTATGATGACGAATCTGTCATGGGAATTCCCCTTAAATTAGAAGAAAAAACTTTTGGAGTTCTGTGGATCTATACTCTGAGTTTAAATACCTTTAGCAAAGATGATCTTCAATTGGCCCAGATTTTTGCCAACCAAGTGAGTGTTGCTTTAGCGAACGCCCGCTTATACGAACATGTTCGTTGCCTGTCTGAAACGGACAGCTTAACAGGTCTTTTAAATTCTCGCTCTCTTACCGATTTAACAGAACGCGCTATCAATCATGCCCAGACTGCTAAGGGAAAGGTTTCCCTTCTTTTTATTGATTGCGACAATTTCAAGAGAATTAATGACCAGTTTGGGCATCCTGTCGGGGATCAATTTTTGCGTTTCCTGGCTAAACTCTTACTAGAAACCGTAAGGGAAGGGGATGCTGTGGTGCGGTATGCAGGAGATGAATTTGTCATTCTCTTGCCTAAGACACCTCTCGAAGCAGCAATCAGTATTGCTGAAAGGTTGCTTGAAACTACCCGCATCAAAATTATGGAAGATAATCCTTTGCTGCAAACAACAATATCGGTGGGACTAGCTGTTTATCCGCTGCATGCCTTGACAGCGGAAGAACTCATCAAACATGCCGACGATGCCCTCTATTGTTCAAAACGCAATGGCAAAAACCAATTGTCCATCTATAATCCAAAGTCCAAAAGTATCTCTAACTTAGGTTCCTAATTGTTTACTTTAGTTCCGAATTAAGTTCAGAATTACGTTCTGTATCGAATTTTTTTAGTTCACTTAAGGTAACGATTCGATAACCGTCTCTTTTAAGAGAATCAATAATTAATCCCAGGGCTTTAACAGTTTGAGTTCGATGATAACCGCCATCGTGCATAAGGATAATTGCTCCCGGGAAAACATTATTCATAACATTTTTAACAATTTGATGAACTCCGGGATTGCGCCAGTCTTTACTATCGACACTCCAGAGAGCAACGACATGACCATTCTTTTTAATACTTTCCAACTGCGCCTTTGACAGAAAACCTCCAGGCGGGCGATAAAAATAAGTATGGATACCCGTTGCCGCATAAACTTCGTCGTCCGTTTGACTAATCTCTTTCAGAAGGCGTTGTTGTTTATAATCATGGTCATAACTGTGATTTCCGATTTCATGACCTTCATTGGCTAAACGCTTTAATAACCTTGGATTATCCTTAACAGCTTGCCCTAAAACAAAAAATGTTGCTCTGACTTCTTTTTCCTTAAGTATTTCCAAGACTTGTGGCGTGTCAATGGGATCAGGACCATCGTCAAAAGTTAAGGCAACTACTTTTTCCTGTGTATGAGCCATGTAATAGGTTCCTGGAATACGTACCAAAGAAGGGGCCGTTAGTGAAGTCGCTGTGGTGAAGATGATAACTCCTATAATAGTGATAAATAAGCAAAGCATAATTAGTCTTCTTCGAGTTAATAACAAAAAAAGCACCGTTTACACCCCCAATTGCTTTATTATCCTATGGGTAAATATCTTGAACCATGCCTACTCTTTCAAAATCTTATTTCATACCTACTCACTCCAAGCACGTGATCATATTCGATTTCGCAGCAAAGGCAGGAGAAGACCGGTTATCCGTTGTTCTGCTGCCTTTGCTGCGAAATTTAGTATGAGAACATTCTGATGTCGTTGACGCGTGCTATAATTTAGGTAACCTATTATTGTAGTATGCTTCTAGGACAGTACAAAGAATTGGATTACCGAAATAGATGCTTGATTTACCATAGAATAGGAAGTGCTAACATGGGAATAAGAATCGGAGTGGACGGCGGAGCCAGTAAGACAGAAGTTGTAGCCCTTGATTCAACCGGAAAGATACTCTGTTCTCACCTTAATCCTTCAAGTAACTATCACGTCGTTGGCAGAACTCAAGCTGTAAACAATATCGTGAACGGGATTCGCGATGCTCTGAAAGAGGGTTCTTTAGAAGGTATTGGAATTAGCCTTGCGGGTATTGACACCGCTGAGGACTGGAATATTATGGCGAATGGTTTGAGAGATGAATTACTAAAATTAGAGGAAGTAGGAGGATTATCTTTTCGTGATATTCCTATTGTTATGGAGAATGATGCTTTTGGCGCCTTAATGTCTGTAAGAGGGAGATTTTCCGGAAATGTTTTGGCTGTTGGAACCGGAACTGTGGCCCTCGGAGTTAATGACGAGGGAAAGGTCTTTCGCATTGGGGGCTGGGGGCATTTAATAGGTGACCAGGGCAGCGGCTATGATATTGGCCGTAAGGCGCTTGCAGCTATGGTTGCATCCTGTGATGGCTACGGGCCTAAAAGTATTTTAGAATCAATAGTGTCAAATCATTTGCAGCTAAAACAAGTGCGTGAAATTGTTGACTGGCTGAATCAAGTAGAACGCACAAATAAAGATATTGCAGCTTTAGTTCCCATAGTTGTAGAGGCGGCTCGGAACCAGGATGCTGTCGCAGAAGCAATATTTGCCCAAGCAGGAAGAGATTTAGGGCTCGTTGCCAGAGCACTGCTCCGGAAAACTCAGGGTATTGATCTAGGACTTGTTGGAGGAATCACCCATATTTGGGAATTTATTGAACCAGCATTTTTATTGACTGTTTATGAAGAGTTTTCTAACCTGCAATTGCTTCAACCTTCTTATCAGCCATCTGTTGGCGCAGCACTGTTAAGTGAGATTTCACAAGTACGGCATATAGAGATTTAAAAAGGATTTGGCAATCCAAATTTCAGACATGTTTTTCATTGGAAAGGAGCAATTAATTTGAGCCTCCGATTGGTAATTGGCCGAGCAGGCAGTGGCAAAAGTACTCTTTGCTTAGAGGAAATCCGCCGAGAACTTCGGAACCAACCCTGGGGAAATCCAATAATCCTGCTTGTGCCCGAACAGGCGAGCTATCAGATGGAAGTGGCCCTGGCCAATACACCGGATTTGGGTGGAAGCCTGCGGGCTCTGGTCTTAAGTTTTCGGCGCATGGGCTGGCGAGTTTTTGCAGAAACTGGCGGAGGACAGAAGATTCTAATTGGGGCTACCGGCAAACGAATGCTTTTGCGGCGAATTCTTTTAAAGCATCGTCTGGAACTTAAAGCCTTTGCCCGTTCGGCAACTCGACCCGGAATGGCTGACCTTCTGGCACAAACGATCGGGGAATTTAAAACCTATCGAATTACCCCTTATGATTTGCGTTATGTTAAAAGCAATCAGGAGATATTGGAAAATAAACTCCATGATTTAGCCTTAATCTACGAAGAATTTCAGGCATCTCTTGGACAAGATGTTAGGGATCCTGATGATGAGCTTTCCCTTTTAGCCGCCAAGATTCCCATTGCGCCTCTTGCTCAGGGAGCCCAAGTTTGGATCGACGGTTTCATTGGCTATACTCCTCAGGAGCTTGAGGTTTTAAAACGCCTGCTTATGACGGCCGCTGATGTTGTGATTACAATTCCGCTTGACCCGGACATTATCGCGAAAGAAAGGGATCTGGAAGAAAGCGCGTTAAAAATAGGGGAAGAGTTTTTTACAGGCCCCTGGCAAACTTATCAAGCCTTGCAGCGATTGGCCCTGGAAACTGGAGTTCAAGTTCTGCCTCCGACAATACTTAAAACAGCAAAACGCTTTAACCATCCTTGGCTCGATTATTTAGAGAAGCATTATTCTACCTATCCTATGATTCCCTATAAGCAAGCACCTGCTCCCGCTATAGATTCACCCGGAATTCAAATAATTTCCGCAGTCAATCGACGGGCAGAAGTCGAAGGGATTGCCAGAGAATTACGACGCCACGCTCGAGATGAAGGAATGTTTTGGAAAGACATGTCCGTTATGACACGTGATCTTCCAGGGTATCAGGAGTTAATCTCTCAAGCCTTTACATCTTACGAGATTCCCTTTTATATTGATCATAAACACACTATCCTTCATCATCCTTTCATCGAATTAGTTCTTTCGATCCTTGAAGTTGTTTCTAGTAATTGGGCGTACGAACCGCTCTTTCGCTGCTTGAAGACTGACTTTTTCCCGCTGCAAAGAGACGATATCGATCGTTTGGAAAACTATATTCTCGAGCATGGAATACACGGAGAACGTTGGAGAAACAATATCCCCTGGCGTTATCATCGCCAATGGTCGCTGGGTCAGAATGAAGAACAACTTGATCGTGAACAACAATTCGAAGCTCAGTTAAATACCTGCAGATCAATTATCTATGAGCAAATTATTCCTCTATTCAATACGCTTGGTTCAATAAAGAAAAAAGAAGATTTAACGGTTCGGGAGATTACAGAAGCACTGTTTTCATTTTTAGAGAACCTCAACGTCCCCTTAACCTTAAAGAGGTGGGCGGAAAAATCTCTAAGCGAAGGAAAGCTGAGTGAAGCCAAGCTTCAGGAGCAGCTCTGGAACGCTGTTATCCAAGTCTTCGATGAAATTGTATCTGGTTTAGGTGACGAAACCTTGGACCTTGAGGAATATCTCTTAATTCTTACCTCAGGAATCGAAGCTCTTGAACTCGGGCAAATTCCTCCAGGAATTGATCAAGTCCTCGTTGGTTCCTTAGACCGTTCGCGCAATCCTGAGATGCGAATTCAATTCATCTTAGGAGCCAATGAAGGAGTTCTTCCGGCCAGACCTGCTTCCGAAGGAGTTCTCGATGCGGAAGAACGAGAACAATTACAAAAAGAGGGAATTTCTCTCGCGCCTAAAGGGAAAGCTCAAATCTACGAGGAACAATTTTTTATTTATACTGCTTTTACGAGAGCGAGGGAAAAATTAGTAGTCTCGTATCCTCTAACCGATGAGGAGGGGAAAGCACTGACAGTTTCCTCTGTTATCCTGCGCCTCAAACATCTTTTTTCAATTTCCGAGGACTTTTTAGGCAATCAGGAAGCATTAGAATTGATTACTCAAGGGAACTCAGCCCTTCAATATTATGCCGATCAGTTACGACTTCTGCAGCAGCAAGGAGAGCCTCTGTCAACCCTCTGGCAAGCTGCTGAGAGATGGCTGAGTCAAGATCCTAATCATCAGCGGAAGCTGAACTATATTCGGTCCAGCCTAACCGCCAAAAACCAAGAACAACGAATTCCCCGTTCACTTGCACGCCGCCTCTATGGCAAGCATTTAAAGGCAAGTGTTTCCCGCTTAGAACAATTTTCCAAGTGTCCCTTTGGACATTTTGCCCACTATGGACTGAAGCTGCGTGAACGATCAACGTATCAACTTTCCCGACCGGATATGGGAGAATTTTTTCACACTCTTTTACATGATTTTGCTCAACAACTCCAGGAAAGAAATTTGGATTGGGGAAAGTTGACAAAAGAAGAGTCCTGGGCGCTTGTCACGGAGTTAGCTGATCAACTGGCACCTCAATTACAACACGAAATTCTCTTAAGCAATGCTCGTTATCGCTATATCACTCACAAACTCAAACGCACAGTTCATCATGCCGTTCGAGTACTGGGAGAGCATGCACGGCGAGGCGTATTCCTTCCCATCCAATTGGAAGTCAAATTCGGTCCCAATGAAACACTTCCCGGAGTTGAGGTTCCTTTATCCGAAGGAGATTCCTTAGTTTTAGCGGGACAAATTGATCGGGTTGACGCTGCCTTCTTGCAGGGACAAGTCTATTTAAGAATCCTTGATTATAAATCCCGTGAACAGACCTTGGCTCTGGATACCATTTACTACGGCCTTAATCTTCAATTGCTCACGTATCTAAGCGTTGCTCTGCAGGGAGCAGAGGTTTTATTGAATACGGTCAACCCGTCACCATTGCCTGCGGGTTTTCTCTATTTTCCTGTGCTTGAACCGCAGCTTGACGAAAAGTCTCCCCTCAGTCCGGAGGAAGCTGAAGAGAAAAAGCTAAAAGCCGTCAAAGTCAGCGGCTATTTATTAGCTGACCCCCAGGTTTTAGAAGCGATGGACTCTTCATTTGCCTCAGGGCAATCCGAATTGCTGGGCCTTAGATTAAATAAAGACGGTTCCTTTAGGAAAGGAGCCAATGTTCTCACCGAAAACCAATTTGCCATACTTCAACGGTATCTTTATCAAGCCCTTAGGCAAAGGGGAGAGGAAATTCTTGCAGGCGAAATTTCCTTAAATCCTTATCGCCGAGGCAAAAGCACCGCCTGTCAATATTGCTCCTATCGACCCGTATGTCACTTCGATCCCTTCCTTCCGGAAAATCAATATCGGGAGCTGCGTCCCTTAGACCAAGAAGATCTATGGAATCGTCTGAAACGTATCGACTCTTCAGCGGAGAATAATGACCTATCAACAAAAGGTGAATTACATTGGTTGGAAGGAGGAGATCATGATGAGTAAGCCTTCATGGACTGCAGAGCAACGTACGGCGATTAATTTACGCGGTCAACTTTTGGTAGCTGCCGCTGCCGGTTCTGGTAAAACCGCTGTGTTAGTAGAACGAATCATTAAACAAATCACAGACTTAGACAATCCTGTCGATGTAGATCGCTTTCTAGTCGTTACCTTTACCAAAGCGGCCGCTAATGAAATGCGGGAGAGAATCGGCAAAGCTATCGACGAGGCCTTGTTCCAGGAGGATGACATCCGTCAAGTTGAACATCTGCTTCAGCAGCGTGCGCTGCTGCAAAAAGCCAATATTACAACACTGCATTCTTTTTGTTTAGAGTTAATCAGAAAATATTTTTACCAATTGGATCTGGATCCAGCATTTCGAGTTGCCGACGAAGCAGAAATAACCCTCCTCCGCCAAGATGTCATTGAAGATCTCTTTGAGGCTTGGTATGACAAAGAAGACCCCGACTTTATCTCACTTATTGATGCTTTCGGTTCTGACCGAGATGATCTGGCAGTTATGGAACAAATACTGCATATCTTCGATTTTGCCCAAAGTCAGCCAAGCCCCTTGCAATGGCTTAATGCTCTTGATCAAGCCTATCTCTGGGATAACCTAGAAACTCTGATGGAGAGCGAATGGGGACAAATTATTCGTCAAGGACTTCTTGACACTCTTCAGGAAGCCTTAAGCAATCTGAAAAGCGCTGAGCAAATCGCTCAAAAGCCTGAAGGCCCGGTCCAATATGCGGAAACATTACAAGATGATATCAAACGCGTGGAGATTTTAAAAAAACTTGTAAGCTCCAATTCATGGACAAAGATCGAAATTCAAGTACAAGAATCCCTGAAATTCCCTAAATTAACGACTGCTCGTTCAAAAGGGGATAAACAATTGCAAGAAGAATGCAAAAAACTCCGGGATGAGGCCAAAAAAAAATTAACAACACTTCGGAGCGAACTTTTTTCATATCCCCATGAGCGTCAATTAGAAGTTTTAAAGCCTATGGCAAAAATGGCTCAGACTATAGGCTGTTTAGTCTTGGAATTTTCCCGCAACTATGCGGAGGCTAAAAGGCTGCGCAACATTGTAGATTTCTCAGACCTTGAGCATTTTGCACTTAGCTTACTTGAAGAAGAAGAAAAAGGAACTGTTATTGCCTTGGAAATTCAGGATTATTTCCATGAAGTTTTAGTGGATGAATACCAAGACATTAACCCTGTTCAGGAACAAATTTTAAAACGTGTCTCGCGCCAAGATCGTTCTCCAAACCTTTTTATGGTTGGGGATGTAAAACAGAGTATTTATCGTTTTCGCATGGCCGACCCCGGTTTATTTCTGACCAAGTATGCAAACTTACCCCATTGGAAGCCGGAATTAGACGTTGATACAGCATCGTCTGTCAAAATGGTGATTGATTTAAACCGCAATTTTAGAAGCCGTCAAGAAATTGTCGACGGCGTGAACTTTCTATTTCGTCAAATTATGACAAATGGTTCCGGTGAAATCACTTATGACGATCAAGCAGCCTTACGGTTTGGTGCCTCTTTTGTTAAAGGACAAGATTCAATCCCCACTGCCGAAGGGCCAATTGAAGTTCATCTTATCGATATAAAGAGCCTTAAGGACTCTTGGTCAAGAGAAACTTCCTCTCTGGAGCTGAGTTCAAGCCCCGAGGAATTGACAAATCAAGAATCTTCCCAGGAGGAATTTGATAAAGCTAGATTTGAAGCACATTTTGTCGGCGAGAGAATTCAACAAATGGTGCAAAATTCTGAGTTCCAAATTTTTGATAAACATCTAGGAAATTTTCGCTCTGTTCAATATTCCGACATCGTTGTCTTAATGCGTTCCTACTCAGCAGTAGCTCCCATATTCGTGGAAGAATTTCAAAAAGCAGACATTCCGGTTTATGCTGAGACGTCGACAGGTTACTTCGCAGCACATGAAGTGGAAATTATTATGTCTCTGCTTAAAGTCATCGACAACCCTCACCTGGATATCCCTTTGGCAGCAGTTCTGCGTTCGCCCCTTGTCGACCTCAACGGGCTGGAACTTGGCAAATTGCGGATGATCCTTCCGGAAGGGGACTTTTATGAAGCTTTGGCACTCGCTGCCTGGTCAAGTTTTGCCGAGGAATCTCTTTCTGAGGACAACCTGACCATGTTTACCCAGATTTTGAGTTTGTATAACGATACTCTAGTGCTGCGCAAAGAAAAGGCCCGAGACATACTGGCCTCAGCTCCGGGCTTAAAGAAGAAAGCAGCTGATTTCTGGACAAATCTCCAAGAATGGCGTACTCAGTCCCGCCGTTTGTCGCTGTCTGAATTTTTGTGGTCACTTTATGAAGAAACCGGGTATTTGGCTTATGTAGGAACATTGCCCGGGGGAGTTCAGCGTCAAGCCAATCTTCGAGTACTCTACGACCGGGCTAAACGCTTTGAGGCTACACGTTACCGGGGCTTATTCCGCTTTCTTAGATTTTTAGAGCGTTTTCAGGATCAGGGCCATGACATGGGGAATGCACGTGCCTTAGGAGAGAATGAAAATGTTGTTCGCTTAATAACGGTCCATGCCAGTAAAGGACTAGAATTCCCAGTAGTCTTTGTCGTGGGCTTAGGGCGAAGCTTTAACTCACGAAGTCTAAAAGGAAAGCTGCTTCTGCACGCCCAATTAGGCCTGGGCATGCCAATCATTGACGTTGAAAATAACGTACGTTACCCCTCGTTGATCCAATATGCTGTTCAGCAGCGGCTGACTCAGGAGTCCTTAGCTGAAGAACTGCGTATTCTCTATGTTGCTCTTACTCGGGCCAAAGAACGGCTATTTCTATACGGGAATGTAGAAAACTTAGATAATAGTCTACAGAAGTGGCAGCGAATTTCCGACTGGCCAGAGGTCCCTCTGCCTGATAATCAACTTAGAAATGCAAAATCCTTTCTCGATTGGATTGTTCCGGCTCTAGTCCGTCATCCTTCACTTGGTTTAGGAAAGGAACAGGAACAATCGGTTTTAACTATTCCTGAGGCAAACTCATCGTGGGAAATCGTCTATCATCACAGCTTGGAATCGGAACAAGAAATAAGCCGCCAAGAAGTACTTATGCTTTCTCAAGAAGCAGAAGGGCAGGAGCAAAATTGCCTTGGCCAAACCTGTGAAGAAGCTAGCAAAATATCTGATGAGATTATAGCTGTTGAACAATGGTATACAGAGGTCAATCGCCGCTTAAGCTGGAACTATCCCCATCCCGTAAGCCAGGTTGCTAAAACCAGCGTTTCGGAGTTAAAACGTCAGCATAACTGGTATTATGCCGATGATGAGACCCCTCAACACCACAGCCTTCAGGCAAGGAAAGGCCAGATTCTCAGGCCCAAATTTCTACAATCGTCTCACTCCTTTACAGCCGCAGAACGAGGAACTGCTCTGCATACCGTAATGCAGCATTTGCCCTTTAAGAATTGGGGTTCAGCCTGGTTGAAGCTGGAAGCGGCGGATCAAACAATCCAGATCAAGGAATTGCTTAATCGACTCGAAGCGCAGGAAATTATCACCACAGAACAAAAGAAGACGATTGAGCCTCTGAAAATCCTTCAGCTGCTCCATACGTCCCTCGGGTTACGTCTTTTCAGTTCTGATCAAGTTCTGAAGGAACTTCCTTTTACTATAACTTTTCCACCTCAGAAACAAGCTCAAACGAATATCCTGGTTCAAGGAGTCATAGATGTAGTCATGATCACTAAGAAGGAACAGGAGATCAGGGCAGAAATTCTAGACTACAAAACAGATTCTCTGAGGGAGGAAGAAAAGGACCCGGAACAACTTCTCAGAGATCGCTATGCCCTTCAACTGACACTTTATGCTTTGGCCATAGAAAGGCTTATGGGCATAGAGGTTACTCAGTGTTCTCTTTATTCCTTTTCTTTAGGGAAAGAAATCATAATTGCTAATTCTCGGCGCTTAGAAATACGGCAATCCTTGGAAAATCAACTATTCTTATGACACTAGCCTTATATTCTTATTGAATAATTAAATTCTTCTATAATATTTTGGCATTTCAAGAAAGGATTTTTAAATTATTTGGCGAATTTAAGTAATAATGTCCCTTGTGATTGTTGTAACTATTGCAAAGAGTAAACATGAAAGAGGTGTTATAATGAGTCAAAATAAAGTCGGTGCTGTGATGATTGTAGGCGCTGGGATCGCCGGTATTCAATCTGCACTTGATTTGGCAGAGTCGGGATATCTGGTTCATTTGGTAGAAGAATCGTCGGCCATTGGTGGAACTATGCCAATGTTAGATAAGACATTCCCTACAAATGATTGCTCTATGTGTATTTTGTCTCCTAAGTTAGTTGAATGCGGACGTCATCTTAACATTCGCATTCACACCAATTCCCAGGTGATTAAAACCGAGGGAGAAGCAGGAAACTTTAAAGTTACTATTAAACAACAGCCACGTTTTGTCGATATTGACAAATGTACCGGCTGCGGATCCTGCGCAGAAGTATGCCCAGTAAAAGTTGATGATGAATTCAATCAAGGCATTGGAAAACGCAAGGCCATCTATAAACAGTATTCACAAGCTTTTCCTAATGCCTATGCTATTGATCCTCAGAAATGTCTCTATCAAACTATGGGAAAAGCCAAAGGGAAAGATATTTGCAAAAAGTGTCTCAAAGCCTGTCAGGCTGGTGCTATTAACCATGATATGGAAGCCAAGGAAATTGAAATTGAAGTTGGTTCAATGATCCTGAACCCCGGCTTTAAAGTCTTTGATGCTGCTTCTTTAGAATATTATGGATACGGCAAAATTAAAAGTGTCCTTACCAGCTTGGAATTCGAGCGTCTCTTAAGTGCCTCCGGACCTTTTGACGGTCATTTGGTTCGTCCTTTTGATCAGAAAGAACCGCAAAAGATTGCTTGGATTCAGTGTGTGGGTTCCAGAAATGCTAAGATTAATAAAAATTATTGCTCCGGCGTTTGCTGTATGTATGCCATCAAAGAAGCGGTCATCGCCAAGGAACATAGTCATATTCCTGTTGATACCACAATTTTCTTTATGGATATGAGAACACCGGGCAAAGATTTTGAAAAATACTACAATAATGCTAAGAATAATCAAGGTGTACGCTTTATCCGTTCTCGTATTTATGAAGTCACTGAAGCTGAAGACGGTTCGGGTGATTCTGTCATTCGCTATTCCAATGAAGACGGTCAAATTTCCACTGAACAATTCGATCTCGTTGTTCTTTCTGTTGGCCTGGAACCGGGAGAAAGTTCCAAAGCTTTGGCCGAAACTTTAGATTTAAAAGTCAATAAGTTTGGCTTTGCTGAGCTGGAACCTCTCACAGGTGTTAATACTTCGCGAGAAGGTATCTTTGCTGCAGGAGCTTTCAGCGGCCCGCGTGATATTCCGGAAACAGTAATGCAGGCTAGTGCTGCCGCAGGGGCTGCTTCCGCCTTATTGTCGCAAGAGCGCGGAACTCTCGTCAGTGAAAAAGAATATCCTGCTGAGAAAGAAGTCGCCGGAGACGTTATCCGGACAGGAGTTTTTATCTGCCATTGCGGAGTAAACATTGGCAGTGTTGTTAATGTGCCGGAAGTTGTAGAGTATGCTAAAACTCTGCCAACCGTTGTTATGGCAACTGAGAAAATCTACGCTTGTTCACAAGATGCTCAAGCTTCTATGAAGGAATTAATTGAGGAATATAAACTCAATAGAATTGTCGTTTCTTCCTGCAGTCCACGGACTCACGAACCATTATTCCAAGAAACGCTCAAAGAAGCCGGCTTAAACGCCCATTTGTTTGATATGGCCAATATCCGTGACCAATGTTCCTGGGTCCACATGAATGAACCTGAAAAGGCTACCGAAAAGGCGAAAGACCTGACCCGTCTGGCTATCGTCCGTGCTTCAATGCAGCAGCCTGTTCAACCGGTGTTTATGGAAATGAATCACGATGCTTTAGTCGTCGGAGGCGGAGTTGCCGGAATGACCAGTGCTTTATCCTTAGCTGATCAAGGGTTTATTGTTCATTTGGTTGAGAAAGCTCCCGAACTTGGCGGTATTGCTAAACGCTTCTCCACCGGATTCCGCGGGGAAGATATCAAAACATTCCTGGCGGAGTTGGTCGAACGTGTCAGCAGTCATCCGAAAATCACGCTGCATGTTGGCAAAGAAATTAAAGATGTTGGAGGTTTCTTAGGAAACTTTACCACTACTCTGAACGACGGTGAACAACTTCGTCATGGCGTTGCCGTCATAGCGATCGGCGGCCAAGAATACCAGCCGAAGGAATATCTCTACGGTCAGGATTCTCGTGTTATGACCCAAATTCAAATGGATGAAGCCCTCGTTCGGCATGATGATCTCGTAGCTAAAGCTCAAAATTTTGTGTTCATCCAATGCGTTGGCTCTCGCTGCGAGGAAAACCCTTATTGCAGCCGTACTTGCTGCACCAAATCTGTTAAATTGGCCTTGAAAGTTAAAGCCAAAAATCCATCAGCTAATGTCTTCGTTCTATATCGGGATATGAGAACTTACAGCTATTTTGAAGAAGACTATGAGCTCGCTCGCAGAAGCGGGATACTCTTCGTCCGTTATAGTGAAAACGATAAACCCGTTGTGAGCAAAGAAGGGGAAACCCTCGTCGTAACGGTTAAGGATCATGTTCTCGATCGTCCCATCGAAATCGAAGCGGATGTCATTTGCCTGGCGGCTGCTATTAAAGCGCCCGAAGATGGCAAAAAACTCTCCAAGTGGTTCAAAGTACCTCTTAATAACGAAGGCTTCTTCTTAGAAGCACATATGAAATTAAGACCTGTTGACTTCAGTACTGACGGTGTCTTTATGGCCGGTATTGCTCACAGCCCCAAAAATATGGAAGAAGTCATCTCCCAGGCTAAAGCAGCTGCCGGACGTGCCGGTGTAGCCTTATCGAAAGAACAAGTTGAGTCCGCAGGTTTGACAGCCTACGTTAATAAACGCAAGTGCACTGCTTGTGGAACTTGTGAAGCCGTATGTTCAGCTAAGGCCGTATCTGTTGATTTAGAAAACCGTGTTGCCGTAGTAAACGATGCACTGTGTAAAGGCTGTGGAGCATGTGCCTCCAGCTGTCGCTGCGGTGCCATCAATCTTAGAGGATGTACCAATGAGCAAATCGTAGAAATGTTAAACTTCTTCTAAAATTGAGCTGCGTTAATAAGGCTAAGGAAAGGTAGATGTTTATGGAAGAACGTCAAGTAAACGTATCTGATACGGATAATAAAACATACCAGCCTAAGATTGCCGCCTTTTTATGCAACTGGTGCAGCTACGCCGGCGCCGATCTTGCCGGTGTCAGCCGCTTTCAATATCCTGCGACAATCAGAACTATTCGCGTCCCATGTTCTGGGAGAATCAACCCCTTATATCTCTTAAAAGCCATGGCTAACGGAGCCGACGGAGTCCTCGTTTCCGGATGTCACCCTGGTGATTGCCACTATATCAGCGGTAATTATGTTGCCCGCCGAAAATTCGCTTTAATTAAATCTCTTCTAAAACATGTTGGCTTAGAAGAAGACCGAGTCAGTTTCTCCTGGGTATCAGCAGCAGAGGGGGTTCGCTTCTCTGAAGTAGTAAAAGGAGTAACGGAGCGTGTTGCAGCACTGGGACCCAATAACGGTGTATTTAAAGTAAAGGACGGGGGTGGAACGGATGAGTAGTGTCACTGAAGAGATCCGAGAAACGGCCCGCCAATTACTGGCCGACGGAAAAGTTGACGTAGTCATAGGATATGAAAAAGGTTCTTTGCCGCTGAAAGCAACACCTTGCTTTGTACGGACAGTGCAGGATGTCGACAAACTCATTTGGGATGAAACCTGTGAAAACAATTTAGCAGCTTTTTCTTATAAAATTTCGGGAAAGAAAGCCATTATCACTAAGGGCTGTGACAGCAGAGCTTTAGTTGTACTCCTGCAGGAAAACCAATTAGTTAAAGATGATTTATATATTATTGGAGTTTCCTGTCAAGGGGTTGTTGATAAGAGAAAGATTGAAAATGAACTTGGGGAAATTATTGAAGCTACTATTGCCGACGGAAAAATTTCAGTAAAAGGTATGTCGGGAAGCGGCGAGTTTACCTTTGCTGAAGTAAAGGATGCGACATGCCAAACTTGCCGTTATCCTAATCCGGTCATTGAAGACATTCACCTCGGGGGAACTGTAGAAGTTCCTGAGCAAGCGGTCTTGTTTGCCGATGTTCTGGAGATGGAAGCGAAATCTGATAGTGAACGTGAAGCTTACTTTGGTGAGCAAATGGATAAATGCATTCGCTGCTATTCCTGCCGTAATGCCTGCCCACTCTGTTATTGCCAGGAATGTTTCGTCGATTGCAATACTCCTCGTTGGTTAACAGGCGGAGTCAACCGTGCCGAGAATCTGTTTTTCCAAGCAGGACGTGTACTCCATCTTGCCGGCCGCTGTGTTGATTGCGGCACATGCAGCAGAGCTTGTCCCCAGGGAGTCGACATTCGAGCTCTAAATCGTAAGATGAGCCGCGATGTGCTGGAAATGTACCAACATGAATCCGGGATCAGCGAAGATGTTAAACCAGCTCTTAATGTATACAGCGGGGATGACCCTGAAGCGTTTTTGGTAAAGGAGTGAGGTGAAGACATGAAGATAAGTAAAGAAAAATTTGGTCAATCCGTAGATGCTTTGTCCTCAGATTACAGACTCATTGCTCCGGTCAGTGAAGCAGGCGGAGTGAACTACAAAGCGGTCAAGAGCTTTTCAGATGTTAAACAAGACTATCTCAATTCCAAACTTCCTCCTAAATCGTTATTCTTTCCGCAGCATGAAAAACTTATATCCTATGTCAAAAACGGTAAGGATGTTACTGTTAAAAACGAACTGAAGGTCGAGAAAACGATCCTTTTTGGCGTAAGACCCTGTGATGCAAAAGGACTGCTTCTTCTGGACAAGGTTTTCAAGAACGATCAATATCAAGATCCTTACTACTATGAGCGTCGCAATAACACCGTCGTTATTGGTATGGCCTGTAAAACTATTGCACCAACCTGTTTCTGTTCTTCGATGGGTCTTTCGCCTGCCAGCAGCGAGGGTGCAGACATTTTCCTCATTGATTTAGGAGATTCGTATGACCTCGAAATCATTACGGAAAAAGGTAAAGCTTTATTGGGTGATTTAGGCCTTTCCGAACTAACGGCTCAGGAACAAGCATTAGTGGACGCTGTTAAAAGCGCTCAAACCACGAGTCAAGTCGATGTTTCCACAATTACGGAAAAACTGGACAAAATGTTTGACAACCCTTATTGGGAAAACCTGCAAGAAAAGTGCTTAGGATGCAATACCTGTTCCTTCTCCTGCCCGACTTGCCACTGCTTTGATATTTCTGAAGAAGTGTGCCAAAATTCCGGGAGCCGCGTAAGAACTTGGGATGCTTGCATGGCGCCGCTCTTTACTCTGCACGGATCTGGTCATAATCCTCGAAGTACTCAAAAAGCTCGCTGGCGCCAACGAATGATGCACAAATTTAACTATTTTGTGCATAACAACGGGGACATCGCCTGCGTCGGCTGCGGCCGTTGCATTCGCAGCTGCCCTGTAAATATGGATATGCGTCAGATCATTGATGGCGTAAACAAAGCAGAATTGGTGGTGGAATAATGGAACAGAATCCTTATCTTCCAATAACTATGAAGCTCACTAAAAATTTAGTTGAGACCGAAGATAGAAATATTAATACCTTTACCCTGGAATTTCTTAATAAACAAGATGAGGAAAACTTCAAATATATGCCCGGCCAGTTCGCAGAACTCAGCGCCTTTGGCTATGGGGAAGCACCCTTTGGAATTGCGACTTCTCCCACCGAACCTGGCATTTTGAAATTTTCTGTTGCTAAAGTTGGTTGTGTGTCTAATGCTCTTCACTTGATGGAAGAAGGGACCATGGTAGGCGTCCGGGGACCGATGGGAAACTATTATCCTGTCGAAGAGTTCAAAGGAAAGAATCTTGTGATTATCGGCGGCGGCTTTGCCTTTACAACCCTTCGCGCCTTAGCTGTATATATGTTGGATCCAGCCCATCGCGGCGACTACGGGGATATAACGGTTATCTACGGAGCAAGAAACCCCGGCTTATTGCTCTATAAGGAAGAATTAGCTGCCTGGGAAAATAATCCCAACATCAATCTTGTCACCACCATCGACCGTCCGGCTGAAGGCTGGACAAAGCATGTTGGCTTTATCCCATCTATCACCGAGCAAGTAGCTCCCTCGTCAGTTAATACCTATGCAGTAGTATGCGGACCACCGGCAATGATTAAATTCACCTTGCCTGTCCTGGAAAAGCTGAATTTTCCGCCTGAACGCATCTACACATCATTAGAAATGCGCATGAAATGCGGACTGGGAATTTGCGGCCGCTGCAATATTGGCACTGAATATGTCTGTAAAGATGGACCTGTCTTTTCAATGGCTCAATTAAAAGATCTTCCTAGTGAATATTAATAATAGGCCGGAGGTGAATTAATCGTGGGAGAACCTATTAGAGTAAAAAGCTTAGATCCTACCTTACGTCATGAGATCGCCGGGATCTTGAAAAAATACGATTTCTCAAACTGCCTTACCTGTGGTATGTGTACAGCAGGCTGTATTTACAGTGATTTGCATGAAGATCAAGATCCACGCAAATTTATCCGCAAAGTAGCACTCGGCATGCGTGAAGAAGCAGAGAATGATCCATTTGTTTGGAATTGCACTATGTGTGAACGGTGCACCGTTGAATGTCCCATGGGAGTCAACATCGCAGCGATTACGAGAGCGTTTCGCGGCAAGACACCGGTTCCGCCTGGGCATTTACAAGTTATCGCTGACGACCATATTCGTACAGGAAATCAAATGGGTGTCGAACAAATCGATTACATTGAGACCTTAGAGTGGATTGAAGAATTGCTTCAAGCACAGCTTAAGGATCCGAGTTACAAAATTCCTCTTGATAAACCCAATGCAGACTTTATGTTTTGCTTTAATGCCCGTGAAATTAAACACTATCCTGCCGATTTACAAACCATTTTGCATGTTTTCCATGCAGCTAAGGCGAACTATACCATTAGCACCAAACGCTGGGATGCTACCAACATTTGTTTGTTTACCGGTAAAGATGATGAATTCTGTGAAATATCACGCCCGCTTTTTGAAGAAGCACAAAGGTTAAACCCTAAAGAAATTATCGTAACGGAATGCGGCCATGCTTTCCGGTCAACAAGACAGTTTGCGCGCAACTACTGGGATGGGAAACCAATTCCGGTACGGCATATTGTTGAAATATATGCCGATTGGATTAAAGAAGGCAAACTAAAACTCGATAAAACGAAAAACACGGTTCCCGTAACCATGCATGATCCTTGTAATACGGTTCGAAAAGAAGGCGTCTATGAACCCCAACGTTATGTTATTAAGAATACTGTTATGGATTATCGCGAAATGAATCCCGAAGGCAAATACAACATCTGTTGCGGAGCCGGCGGAGGAGCCTTAGCTGTAGCAGCAACGAAGCAAATGCGGATGATTAAGGCCAAGCCGAAAGTTGATCAATTAGTGGCTACCGGGGCAAAGATCGGGTGTATCCCTTGTCACAACTGTATTGACCAATTTAATGATATGAATAAATTTTATAAACTTGGAATGAAAATGGAACACCTTAGTGCTTTGGTCGAAAACGCTTTAATTGAAGATATTCCGGAAGACGCACCTGAAGAAACCTCAAACTAATGGGATATTAACTCATCTGCTTAGTTAAAGTATGCTTAAAAGATCCCGTCGGACAACACCAAGTCCGACGGGACTTTAATTCTATTGCATAATACAATATTTACATAATTGTCTGTCTTTGAACAAAAAATGAAACGGTTTGCAGGAAATATACGATTTAAGGAGAAATTATAGCAATTAGTATTTATAGTAAAGGTATTAGGAAATACTAAAAATGATTGAATAAAGAGAAAGAAGGGGTTATATTATGCGAAATAAGGAAATGTTGCTCATTCCTGGGCCAACACCCGTTGTGGATGAAATTTATGATGCATTGTCCAGTGAAACCTACGCTCATACGGATCCGCGCTTTGTCAAAGTATTCAAAAATAGCTTAGACCAAACGAAAAAGCTTTTTAACACAGATGGCGAAGTCTTTGTTGTTGCTGGTTCAGGAACGCTTGCCATGGAGATGGCCATTATTAATACCGTTGCTCCCGGCGAAAAATTGCTCGTAATTAGTCACGGCTATTTTGGCGACCGCTTCATTCCTTTAGCTAAGGCGTTTGGCATCCAAGTCGAAACGATTCAAGCTGAATGGGGGCAGCATGTCCGTAAAGAGGTTGTTGAAGAGAAATTAGCCTCAGGAGACTTTAAAGCTGTAACAGTGACTCACGTTGATACCTCGACTGGTATTATGGCCAATCTGGATGAATTAGTTCCAGCTGTTAAGAAGGCCGGCGCACTTTTTATCCTTGATGGAGTCTGTGCTGCTGCTGCAATTGAAGAAGATATGCAAAAAACCTACGGTGATCCCTCTTATACTATTGACGTTGTCTTAACCGGATCGCAAAAAGCAATTGGCGTTCCGCCCGGTCTTGCCATCGTGGCCTTTGGACCAAGAGCTCTGGCAGCACGTGAAGCGATAGCTGATGTTCATGGATACTATACAGACATCAAAAATTGGCTTCCTATTATGAAAGACCCAGGCAAATATTATGCTACCCCGCCTGTCAACATGATTTATGCCTTTAACAAGGGGATGGAACTTGTTATGGCTGAAGGATTAAACGAACGCTACCGTCGTCATGCTGCCTTAGGGAAAGCTGTAAGAGCCGGTTTAATGGTTTATGGAATGAAGCCTTTGGCTCCTGAAGCTATTGCTGCACCGACGTTGAGCTGTATCCTTTATCCCGAAGGCGTTAACGATGTAGAATTTCGTAAACGACTGGCTGAGAGAGGTATGGTCATTGCGGGGGCATTGGCTTCATTAGCAGGGAAAGCCTTTCGCATCGGTCATATGGGCAATGCCACTGAAGACATGTTTGTGAAAGCCTTACAAATCGTAGGGGAAACTCTTAACGAAATGGGACATGAAGCAAATATTGACAAGGCAATTGCTGAATTCACGAAAATTTATCATGCTCGCTAAAAGAACAATAGGGATTAATATTGCATTTTAAAAAGGTAAAATGTCACTTTAATTTTGCAATTATTATTTACATTTATTGATCTTGTGTTTCAATTCGAAGCAGCTCAGGCTTTTTAGCTTGAGTTGCTTTTTCTTATGCTATCTTTGGCAAACAACTTTCAGGAGAAGTTACCTTGGAATAATATACCACATAGGTATGGATAAAGGGGGTGAGCCATTGGGAAGCAGTAAACGAGTTGAAGAAATGAATTACTTTGAACTTATCGCCTGGCTGGGAATAGGCAGTTCCCATCCAGGCGGCTTTCCCGCTACGAGACAGAATTTGCTTTCTCTGCAATTGAAGGCAGAAGACTATGTTCTAGATGCTGGATGTGGCAGCGGCCTCACAGCCTGTCATACAGCTAAAATCGTGGGTTGTAAAATAGTAGGGATCGATGTTAATCCAATAATGATAGAAAAAGCTAAAAAACGAGCTGAAAAGGAAGGAGTTTCTCATTTAGTAACCTTTGAGATTGCAGATGTTTACCATCTTCCTTATCAAGATAACTCATTTGACGTAATTATGGCTGAGTCAATAACTGTCTTTTTAAAGAAAGCAGAAGTTTATCAAGAATTGTACCGAGTTCTAAAACCTCACGGCAGAGTGGCAGATCTAGAAATGATTTTATTAAAGGAATTACCTTTACCAATTCGAAGACAGATGGAGGAGTGTTTTGGTTCCAGCACAAATCCATTGTTATATGAGGAATGGATTAAAACTTTAGCAGACGCAGGATTTGAAGAAGTTAGCATTGAAAATCCTCAGTCTATGAGAAGCAACAGCAACACAATTCTAAGTGAACTTAAAAAGGATTGGCTTTTACTCAAAGACCTCCCACTAAAAATCAAAAATCAACCCGGTTTGTATAAAAGACTTCAACGCAATGCAAATTTTATGAAAAAAAACCTTTACTACTTTGGTTTTGGACTAATTACAGGTCGCAAACCAGAGCCGAAACCAAAACCTCTTCTCAAAGACAGCATTAGGCAATGGTTCCTGAGATTATTCCACAAACGGTGCTAAACAATCAAGCTCAAAAATAGCCAGAAGATTTCTGGCTATTTTTGAGGTGTTCGATAGGAGTTAAAATGTCATGATAAAGATATGAAATGTATTGTTATAAAAATATTTATCTTCTGATTTTACAAAATATATTGACTCTTTTGATTTGTTCCTTTAAAATTGAGATATAAAATACATTTTATGTTAAATCCGATGATCACTACTTGAAGTCGAAATCCCACTATGCTAAGATATATAACTAATAGCAAATATAATAAAACATAGTTTTATTATATGAAACATTTTGTTATACAGACCGAAAATATCTTAAGGAGGTGATTAGGATGACCCATGGGAGAGAGGAAGGAAAAAGGGGTTATGAATGGACACAGTCTCAAGAAATAAACGTAAAGTTTAACAGTTGGGAAGAAGGAGCACGAGGAATCTATTCGCATAGCAGCAATGAATTACATCCCAGACAAGCACGTGCAATGGAAGCATACGACCTTTGTTACGATTGTGAAACTGGGTTTCACTATATGAAATAAATTTTAAACTATGAATCCCACAGAGTCTCTAAAATAAGAACTCATAGGGATTCTTTTCCTTGTTGAAGACTTCCAATAGATAAGGACGGTATGAATGAATATTCCATAATTGGTTACTTTAATTATATCCTCCTGATTTTGGGGTCCTGTCAAGTTATTTGATGGGACCCTTTTCTGTTAGGAGAGGGTAAACCATCGTTTTCAATCTTCGGATATGATCTTAATATCTAAAAGATTTTTTTCGATAATAATAATAGAATTAGAAGGCTATATATTATCTGAGCTTAATGGCCTATGGTTTATTTGTTTCGTTCTATAGTACAATTAAATTATTCCTCTAATGACATGATTGAGGTGAAGGTATGTCTCCGCAAATCCGTTTTTTACAATGTTCCGGTTGTCGCTTTGATAGTCCCAGTTGGGAAGGTCCTGAAGAATGGATTTCACAACGTAATCAGGATTTGTGGAAAACATTTGAGACTATGCTTTTAATCTGTCAATCTGAAAAGATTGATTTGCTTTTTATAACCGGAAATTTATTCGAGCAAGAATATACTCGCAAGTCAACGGTTGAACGGGTAGCAAAATCTTTGGGCACTTTAAAAGCGACGAGTGTTTTCATTGTTCCAGGCGAAAAAGACCCTTATGTTACGACGTCAGCGTACCGACTTGCCGTATGGCCTAGTAACGTCCAGATATTTTCCGGTGGAATCAGTTGCTTAAACCTAAAAAGTCATAAGATCAGTGTATATGGAGCTGGATGGACTGCTTATCAACAAGACGGAACTATACTCAATCAGGAGTTTCGAGCGAAAACCGATGGCACTATACCAATTATGCTTCTCCACTCTAAGACAGCTGACTCAAATAGTCCCCAAAGTTTTCCACTTAGACCTGAACAGATTGCAGCCAGCGGGTTGGTATATCTGGCTATAGGGTATCAAGCATTCTTTAGCGGAATTCAAAGTGCAGGAAAAACTATTTGGGCAGATAGCGGCGTTCTCGAAGCCAGAAATTTTAACGAGCAAGGGCCCCACGGTGTGATCGTCGGCAAACTTGATCAAGATGATGTTGAGCTAGAATTTCGAGAATTAGGCCAACGTCAATATATTACGAAATATCTTGAGTTTCATCATGACTATAAAGCCATTATTACAAAATTATTGTCCGAAACAAGTTCTGAAGAACGTGAGCAACATTTATTCAGGATAACCTTTTCAAATCAGGTACCGAAGGATGCAGACATAAACACCTTACAAAAGCTGCTCGCTGAGAAATTTCGTTTTATCGAACTTGAAACCCCTCAAACTGAGGTGGATCCTCAATTCGGGCTGGATTTTATGACGCCTGGTTTCTCAGCATCGCATAAGACTTCACTGGAAGAGTGCAATTATCTTTCCTTATCCCAAATTTATTTTCAAAAAATCAACGACTATCAATCTACGGCGACAACCCCTGCAGAGCAAGAGCAATGGGAGCTAATTAAAAAAATCGGACTGGCAGCTCTCGAACAGGGAAGGATAAGTTATGAAAATTGAACATATCAAAGGCAGCCGGTTAAAGGGCCTCGGGAATATCACTTGGACATTCCCGGCGAGCCCTGCTTATCTGCTTTTCAAAGAACAAACCCAGCAACAATCACTGATTGAGTTATTGCTAAAATTATTTAGTCCCCAAACGCCACAAGGAAGTATGAAACTCTTTAACAACATAAGTTTCTTAGAGTTAGTCTTCAGCAGTGACGAAAATAATCATTGTTGTATCCGCCAGAATTATCTGAAAGAGAACAACGATTTTATTCCTACTTCAGCTTTGATTAAGGATGAAATTACAGGACAGAATGTGTTGTTTACTGACTCATCAGTATTAGGTGAATACATATTTGACATAAAACTGCAACCCTTTCAACTGGGGGTAATCGTTAACTGGTCAGACAACGATGATCTCGATCAACTCCGCCAGCGCATTGATAACCTTTGTCAGAGCGGCGATGAAGAACTATCACCCCTTAAAGTAAAAGCTTGTTTAAGCGGTGCAATGCAGAAATTAAATGAACAAAAGGGAAAAATGGCCCTGGTTAAAGCTAAATACGATACTCTCAGACAAGAGTGGGAAGACTCTCGCCGTCAACAAGAGGAAGAACGGTTACTGGTCATTGAGATCAATAAGTTCCAAGAAGGCGAAGCAATCCTAGCAAACAAAATTGACTCAACCCTTAAAATACAAGAGCGATTGTCATTGTTAAACCAAAACCCAGACTATCGAGAATTGCGCCGACTCCAAACTGAAATTATGAATTCAGAAGAGGAAATCGGCTGTGCTGAAAGCAATCTAGCAGCCTTGACCAGCGATTCAATTGTTGATTGGGGTTTTCTAGAGAGTTTGCGTGAAGAATGTATTGAGTGGGCAGATCTTCAAGCACGAGTAAACCGTTACGACCATATCATTCAAAAACTAACGGATATGATAACAAAACATGAAATCTTTTTAGAAACCTGTGGCTATGAAGGTTCAAATGAGGAAAAGGAACGAATGAGCAGACTTTATGAAGAAAGAAATTCTGCTCAGGAACAACTTCAAAATTCCATTAACCTTCAAGAAGCTTTAACAAATACCCGATTACAATATTCGAAAGAAATTACGCACCTTCAGCAATTTGCAGAAATGGCAGCAATAACTGAAGACGATCAATATCGAGTTGAACGATGGGAAAAGCAATTGAAAAAGTGGCAAACATCGAAAATCAGCAGGCCAATTGATCGGACCTTAAAAAACCATTTAGGCAGAAAAAGTATTGAGGAAAAGCTCAAATCTCGTCTTAACCAATTTTATGCGAGGTTTCATGTTCAAAATTCCGAGGCGTTGCAGAATCGGCTCATGAAGTTTCGTAATCAAAAAAAAATCGTTGAGACAATTCAGGAGCAAATAACTCAATTACAAAATAAAATTGACAATGAAGAAGCCCTGCTTAAGATCGTTCATTCACGCAATGAATTATTAAATCGAGCATTTTTTATCACTAATGCCGCCGATTTTTCGTCATGGCTTGATGGATGGAATAGCTGCAACCGAAAAAGGCTTCAGTTATCCCATCTTCATAAAAAACGCCAAACGTTAATTGAACGTTCTAAAATAGAAACTAAAACATTACACTCCTTCACTATAGGCTTTCAAGAAAAGCTCATCGGCTGGAATATACCTGTAACCGATCGGGAAGATGTCTTAACTGCAATTTTTAAAGCTGCTCATATACTAAGAACAAAAGACCGAGCAGAAAGAAGATTAAGTGAGTGTTCAGCCAAATTGCAGACTATGCTCAGTAATCGAAGCTTAGATGATCTTTCTAAAAAATTGGAACCTTTAGCAGAATTAGAAAAAGAAGCACTGATTTTGGACGAAAATCGTCTTGCATCACTGACCTCTTGGCAAACGGAACTGTCTGAGATGAGCAGTAAGCGGTTACTGGCAGAACAGCATTTAAAATTATTGCAAAAGCGTCCTTCTTTAGTCGCTTTAGAAGAAGAGATCGAGACTGTTAAAAAGGAATGGATGAGTTATGAAAGTTTGCTGCAAGCCTTTAATGACGCCCAAAACTTATTTGAAACCTCAATGAACACCTGGCAAGTAAATTACGGTAATGCCTTAAAGTATGAAGCGGCAAAAATTTTAAGAGAATTTTTCAATCAGCGAGAAAGAGAGGAACATCAAAGTGATCTGGACATAGCAAAGAGTGAATATTTTGCATATCGAATGGCGATTGCTCAGTTAGCTCTTAACTACAACACAAACGTTCCTATGATCTTCTCTATTGGAAAAATGTCTGATGACCAGAGCCTCTGGAATAACATTATTGAATACTTAACTGATTTATCACGTTCAAGACAAATTATATTAACTACAACCAATCTCAAAGTTATCGATAAACTTAAAGGAGTGGGGTGGACTCAAATTGCCGGTTAGAAAGCTTTTTTTATTCCAAATCTGTTGTTTCGTCATTTTTCGCCGTACAAATAGACTATAGTTGTCTCTAAGGATATATATACTAAGAACGATTTAATTTACGGGGAGGGGTTTCCATGAGTCAAGTCATCAACGCCATCTATTTTAGTCCTACAGGCACTACTGAAAAGATCGTTACGGGAATAGCAGGGAGTATTTCAAAGAAAATTGATTGTCAAACACATACCATTGATTTTACCTTGCCTGAAGTAAGATTAAAGCCCATCGCATTTAACGCAGACGATATAGTGATTCTTGGAGTTCCTGTTTATGCAGGTAGAGTCCCGAATGTATTATTAAACTATTTGAATAGTATTATTGGCAATGGTGCCATAGCAATTGCAGTTGTTCTCTATGGAAATAGAAATTACGATGATGCCTTAATTGAATTAAGAGATATCCTTGCTAATAATGGTTTCAAAGTAATAGCCGGAGGGGCTTTTATTGGTGAGCATTCGTTCTCAAGAATTCTTGCCCAAAATCGACCTGATGAACAAGATATGAAGATTGTTGATGAATTCGCAAATGAAATCGCAAAAAAAATAACGTCGTCTGAGGAACTTACTATCGTCAATGTCAAAGGAAATCAGCCTTACAGAAGATACTATATGCCGAAAAATAAAGAGGGAAATCCCGTAGATATTCGCAAAGTTACCCCCAAAACAAATGAAGATTGTTCTAAATGTAAACTTTGTGTCTCTGTTTGCCCGATGGGTTCAATTGATCCTGAAGACGTTGCAAAATTAATCGGCATTTGTATTAAGTGCGGAGCATGTATCAAAAAGTGCCCTTCTAATGCTAAGTATTATGACGATGAGAATTATTTAAGACATAAAGAAGAATTAGAAATAGAGTTTTCTTCACGAAAAGAACCTGAAATCTTTTTTTAACGGTTAAGGTTCAATGCTTTTATTACGCATTTTTCTATTAATACTTTTTCCAAGTATTCTTAATTATTGACGAAAAGCCAACGTAAGTTCTAAGAGTACGAATAGCAAATTAAAAATGAGAATTTTCAAAAAGCATAGTTAACCTTCCTATTTGTCTGGTTAACTATGCTTTTATACTTCAATCAAATTTACCATTTCCGAACCGTAAAATTTTCTTCGAGTAATAACCAGTTCTGTGGAAACTCATGGCCCAATACCCAATAATAAAAGCCTCGAATTCCCAACTGTTTAACTAAATCAAACTTACTTTGGATGCTGCGGGCATCTTCAAACCAAACTTCATGCTGTCTGCCTTGGAGATCACGATATCTAAACCAGGGAGCTTGTGCTGTTTTATTAAAATGAATCTGAACTCCATACTGAATTGCCAACTTCAAAGCTTGTTGGGAACTAATAGAGCGAGCCCATTTTCCCGGTACATGCGGCAGCATCCAATCGTAACCGTATAAGGGAATTCCCATCATAATTTTATTCCTTGGTATAACGTTCACGGCGTAGTTCATGACGTTTCGCACAAGATTAATTGGAGAAACAGCCATGGGCTCACCACCTGACCAACCCCATTCATAAGTCATGATGAACATAAAATCTACAATCTGGCCGATTCCCGTATAATCATGCCCTTCATACAAGATTCCTCGTTGTTCTCCACTCACTTTAGGTGCCACAGCGGCCGACAAAAAATAGCCATGGGGTTTTACTTTGGCAGCCGCTCTCTGCAAAAAATGAAGATATCCTAATCTGTTGTCTCCGCCCAGATACTCAAAGTCAAAATCTAAACCTTGATAGCCTTTTTCTTCCATTAAATAGAGAGCCTGATCTAAGATATAATCTTGTAAATTCACATCATTAAAGATAGCTGTTGCCAAATCCCTGCTAAATTGCCCGCCAACATAATTAGTGAGCACTAATAAAGGAGCAACCCGGTTTCTTTTGGCTGCTGCAATAGGGCCTTGGTCATCGAGAGGACTAAGACTTCCGTCCAGATTTACCGCATGGCTAAAGATTGCTAAATACGTCAGATCACGTCCTACCCGGTCTATCGTCTGACCTGAGAGACTCCCCGTGATTCTAGGATCTAAATACGCGCTGACATCAATGGTAGGTTTGGCACTAAAAATTTGATGACTAGTAGTAGGAATAACTAAAGTTTGGCCGACTACTAAACGATCTTTATCCGGAACTTGATTGGCAGAAACGATAGTATCCAATGAAACCCGATAGTGTTTGGCAATTTTACTTAAGGTTTCACCGGACTTAATTACGTGAATTCCCATCTTGATTCTCCTCAGCACAAACAATAATATTTAATCTAATGTATGTGTTAGAAGCTTGAACGACGAGAGGGAATTTATGGTTGAAGTTTATGGAGAGTGATTGTTTTAATATAAATACCTTAAATCTTTATGATTTACTCTCCGAAAACGAAAAGAAATATGGTAATATATGAACTGATCAGCATGCCAGAAGCAAAACATCTAAACAACTTGTAATGAGAAAACTATATATGAGTCTAACTTATCTTAATTAAATTAATCGAGGCAAATAACAATGGAAGCATCTACTACATCCACTATACAAGGCACAAAGCGAAATGCTCCCCATATACGGATTAAGGCTTATTCCGTTCTGATTATTTCTTCAATCTTATATGCCGGGAATGTCATTGCGGGGAAGTTAATTGCCGGTCATGTCCCTTCCGCAGGTTTATCCGCGTTGCGGGGAGTTCTTGGACTTCTGATCATCGTACCTCTGACGTGGTCACGTGTTAAAACAGCAACAAGACCTGGCAGAAAGGATTTGTTCCAGCTTTTTGTTCTGGGTTTTTTCGGCATTACCCTCGCATATCTAACGTTCATTGTCGGTATGAAATACTCATCAGGTACTAATGCTTCAATCATCTCGGCGACGTCTCCCGCCTTAACCAATACCCTTTTAGTCATTGGATTTAAAGCAAAGTTGAATAAACTACAGATTTTAGGTATTATAACTTCATTTTTAGGTCTTTTAATTGTATTTACTGAAGGTTCCTTACATCATCTGCTCTCCTTAAAATTAGGTCTTGGAGATATAATTCTTTTTATCAATGTCTCGTCAATGGCAATATTCTATGTTCTTGGCCAAAAAATCATGGAAAAACTCTCCTCAGTCGTAACCTCCATCTACGCTCTTGCCTTTGGCACCTTCTTGCTTATTCCTCCTGGAGTTTGGCAGCTTACCACAAAGCCTTGGCATCTTACATTATTCGATTTTCTAATGATCATTTATATGGGATGTTTTGTGACAGGCTTTGCTTTTTTCCTAAATCTCGTGGGAATTAATCTTATTGGCAGTGGGCAGGCTACAATTTTAAGCAACCTGCAACCAGTACTGACCATTGTTTTAAGTATCTTTATTCTTGGTGAATCCTTATCCTTTTATCACTGGGCGGGTTTTGTTCTCGTAATTTTCGGGATCATATTATCTCTTGCAAAACCGGAGCAATCTGCCCAAAAATTGCGTAACGATTTAACTTTATAAGCGTATACTTCCAATTTAATTGAACAGCAATATATGGAACATATATGTTCATTTTCCATATATTGGAGTGAAATAATGTTGGAGGTGATACAAATGTTTTTTGGACCATGGGGATGGGGTTTCGGATTTGGCTTTAGACCATTTTGGCGACCTTTCTGGGGCGGCTTTTGGTGGTAAGCTATAAAATGATTTGTTTTAAAATTCTTATACCATCTAAAAATAAACCGGGTCTGAAAACCTGGTTTATTTTTCTTTGTGTTCATTCAGGAGACTTTTTGGCTGCTGAAGTTTTATGTTCTTTTTCAATGGTAAATATTAATTTTCCCCCTTTAGATTCTAGGTCAACCAAACTGGCACCCCGGTGCAAGTTGGCGTTAATTGTTGCGATTTCTTCACTGGAGATATTCGTTGGATCAACTTCAAGTATGCCCCTAGTAAGCTCAACTGTCTTGAGGTTCATTAAATTATTTCCTCCTTTGTAATCTTTACATTGAATGAAACGAAATGAATTTGTATCGATTATCGTCTTATTTTTAACACTTTCTTATTCATCATTCGTTCATTTATTTGTATATGTTATACCTGGAAAACTGCAGAAATCTTTAAAGAAATTTTAAAGAAATAAGGATATACTAATTGTAGCTATAAATAAATTCTGGGAATTGGAGTAAAGAAATGTTTGAAGAAAAAGATTATTTAATGAAAATGGTTAAAGAGTTCACTGCAGCAATCAGTAAGCTTGCCGGATTAAAGGCAGAGAAGAACACTGAAGAAAGTCAAGAAGTTCTTAATGATACATTAAAGTATTTTACTGACTTGGATATAAAAGTAATCGAAGCGCTTCCTTATGATATCTTGATCCATAAGATAAGCGGAAATACCATTAATTCCGAAAAACATCTCATGCTCAGTGAATTATTAAAACAGCAAGCAGATATATATGAACTTAAAGGAGAGACTTTGAGAGCAAAAAACTTATACATAAAGAGTCTAAATATGATGCTAAATGTTTTAATGGAGCAAAACGATCCCATATCAGAACCCAATAACAAGGTTGATGAACTCCTCGAAAAAATTGAATGGCATAATTCACCTAAGGAAAGCAAAGTATCGTTGTTTCAATATTACGAACTCATTCAAAACTATGGGAAGGCAGAGGATGTTCTTTTTAATCTGCTAAAAACGGATGAGCAAAATGATGCTGTTTTAAGGCAGGGAATGGCCTTTTATAAACGATTATCCCAGAAAGATCCAGCTGAACTTCAAAAAGGAAATTTGCCGATGGATGAAGTATTTGAAGGCTTAGAAACTTTAAAGCAGTATAAGAAATAGGAATAGAAGATCTGGTAAATGGGGAAAGTGATTTTATGTAAATACTTTTCCGCTAAAAGAGCATAGTTTTTTGTTTTGTACTTAAGGAGACGCAGGAAATCGTTAGTTTGTGCCGAAGATGTTAAGGAAAAAAAGTATACAACCGTGAACTCAAAAAAGAGAAGATACTACCTCGACCAAAAATTATCGTCTTAGGAGGGAATTAAATGCCACTTGTAACGACAACAGAAATGTTTAAGAAAGTTTATGGAAAATGTGCTGTCGGAGCTTTTAATGTTAACAATATGGAAATTATTCAAGGAATCGTGGATGCAGCTAAGGAAGAAAATGCCCCGCTTATTCTCCAAGTTTCGGCAGGAGCTCGAAAATATGCTAAGCACGTTTACTTAATGAAATTAGTAGAAGCCGCTGTAGCGGACACTGGTTTACCTATCGCCTTGCACCTAGACCATGGGGAAGATTTTGAGATTTGCAAGGCTTGTGTTGATGGTGGTTTTACTTCCGTCATGATCGATGGCTCCAAGCTGCCTTTTGCCGAAAATATTGCTTTGACAAAAAAAGTTGTAGAATATGCCCATGCTAAAGGTGTTGTCGTCGAGGCCGAATTGGGAAGACTTGCCGGAGTTGAAGATGCAATAAATGTCAGTGCTAAGGATAGTAGTTACACCGATCCCCAGCAAGCCGCTGAATTTGTCCATCAAACAGGCTGTGATTCCCTGGCTGTCGCCATAGGAACCAGTCACGGAGCCTATAAATTCAAGGGAGAACCAAAACTCGATTTTCCACGCCTCCAAGAGATTACTGCTCTGCTTCCCGGTTTTCCATTGGTATTGCATGGAGCATCGACCGTCTTGCCAGAGTTCGTAGCCAAATGTAATGAGTATGGGGGAGAACTCAAAGGAGCTCAAGGTGTACCTGAGGAATTACTCCACAAGGCAGGAACAATGGGGGTATGTAAAATTAACATTGATACTGATCTTCGCCTTGCCATGACTGCTTCTGTCCGTGAACATTTAGCGGTCAATCCGGCTGACTTTGACCCACGTCAATATCTTAAACCCGCAAGAGAAGCCATTAAAAACATGGTTAAGCATAAAATTAAAGATGTCTTAAATTGCAGCAATCAACTCTAAATAACATATCATTACCAAAGACTCATTAGACTCATTAGACTCATTAGACTCATTCTCAAATGTCAATTTTTATTTTAAATTCCTCCATAAAAGGAAAACTTATACAATTCCATATTAAATATATAGTAAGTTCAGTATAAAAGTTCAGTACTACTGGACTTTTTTCTTTTCGAGTTGGATTAATTTCAACTCAAATTCAGCAGGCATACAGATTTAATTCAGAAATGTCGATCATAGTAATGGGTATAAATTATTAAAGGATGAAATTACATTGTGCAAACATATGCTGGAAAGAGATTTTTATTTTGATAATGCAAAATTTATCTTAATTGTTTTTGTGGTTTTTGGACATTTAATAGAGCCCCTTATTAACCAGAACTCAATGCTAATGAATATTTATCTAACAATTTATAGCTTTCACATGCCATCTTTTATAATTATTTCAGGATATTTCTATAAAAAAACGGTCAAACTCTCATTTCATCAGCGCCTTCTAAAAGTTTTCAAACAACTTATAATTCCTTATCTGATTTTTGACGTATTGTTCTGGGTTTTTTACGTTGTAACATTAAGGCAAGATTTAAGGATCGACTTTTCAATTCCAATTTGGCTTATGTGGTTTCTAATGAGTTCAATTTTGTGGCAAATGTTAACTCCTTATATTATAAGGCTTAAGCATCCGATTTTACTGACAATTGTTCTAGCATTAGTTAGTGGATATACCTTTCACATTGGCTATTTTATGAGTTTATCTAGAACAATTACTTTTTTTCCATTCTTTTTGATTGGTTTTTATGCAAAACGAGAATGGTTTAACAAACTTCATCATCCAGCAATAAAATTTATCAGTATTTTATTGTTAAGTTTAACTCCCTTGTTAATTCATAAGACCAACCTGAATAACCCCGGATGGTTTTACGGGAGTTATGCCTATTCAAGCTTAACGATTGTTAATCAATGGACATGGACATATCGATTTGTCGTTTATTTAATTTCGTTTCTGAATTCTCTGGGAATATTGGCCTTAATTCCACAATTCAAAATGCCTTTTACAAAAATGGGATCACGTACAATGTCAGTTTATTTGTTACATGGTTTTATTATCAAATATGTTGTTTTTAAATCAACGTTGTTGCATCAAGCAAAGGGAATAGGGGGGATTCTTATTCTTTTGGGCTTTGCAGTAATTATAACATTAATATTAGCTTCGGCGATTCTTGATAAAATCGTCACTCAAGTCAATGACTTGTTAAAACCAGGCTTGATAAAACCTAGTTCTAATAATATAAACAGAAATATAAAATTATAATTCCATCCTCATCAACGATAACGATCAAATCATTTTTATAACTCCAGGCCCACGAGCTCGTAAATTCTTAAGGTTTATCCAATTATAAGGCCCCACTTCTGAGCAACTTATGATTTTGATATGTACTCCAAAAACATTTTTAGGAAAAAATTCATCACATTAGTATATTTATGTTGATCAATATAAATTTTAAATCCTATTATTAGGGCTTTAATACAAAAGAATAAGAAAATAATTATCCTCAAAGAAGGAATTTTGATCACATACGCAGAATTATGTTCTGTGAAATTAACATAGATCGATCTGATTTGAGGAGGTTAAAAAGTGAGTTTCCGCGTAGCAATCACTGGTTTTGGTAGAATTGGTCGCCTAACACTGCGTGCTGCCCTTAGTCAAGCCCTTCCTTTTGAGATTGTAGCCATTAATGATATGGGCAGTCCCGATATGTTAGCTCATTTACTTAAGTATGACACATTTCATGGTACTCTTTCACAAACGGTTGAAGCAGATGGTAACTCCTTAATTATTGATGGAAAACGCATTCAAATTGTAGCCGATAGAAACCCTCTAAATTTACCATGGAGAGACCTTGGAGTAGATATTGTTATAGAGTGTACAGGTAAATTCAAACAACGTGACAAAGCTGCCCAACACCTAACTGCCGGGGCTAAAAAGGTTGTTATTACTGCTCCAGCAAAAAACGAAGATATTACAATTGTTATGGGAGTTAACGAAGATAACTATGATCCATTAAATCATCATATTATTTCTAATGCTTCTTGTACAACAAACTGCCTTGCACCTGTTGCGAAAGTTTTGCTCGACAATTTTGGGATTGAACAAGGAATGATGACTACGACCCACTCAGTTACTAACGATCAACGAACAGTTGATGTTAAACATAAAGACTGGCGGAGATCTCGCGCCGCTTATCAATCTATGATCCCCACAACAACAGGTGCAGCTAAAGCCGTAACTCTTGTTATCCCTGAATTAGCTGGTAAGATGAGTGGAATAGCTGTTCGGGTACCTACACCGAATGTATCCTTGGTCGATTTTGTTGCTGTACTAACTAAACCCACGACCAAAAAAGAAGTAAATGCTTGCTTGCGGGAAGCCGCAGAGGGCCACATGAAAGGATATCTAGCCTATACAGAATTACCCCTTGTTTCTCATGACTTTAACGGTAATTCGGCCAGTGCCATAGTAGACGGACTTTCAACGACGATGCTTGGTGATCATATGGTTAAAGTGTTGGCTTGGTATGATAATGAATGGGGATATTCATGCCGAGTTGTTGACTTAGTAAAACATCTTGTCGAAAAAGGAATTTAGCGTATAAATTAGATAGCCTATGAAACCATGATCCTGTTTATCAACTTCAAAAATCGTGAATATATCCTATAATCAACAAATTTATAAATTTTTTATATAGAAGACGTTGTCTTTATGAAAAGGCAGCGTTTTTTTATCCGTTTTTTAAGACAAAATGGAGAGCTTAACACCTTATTGGATACATTGACTTTTCTTAAGGGAGAAGCTAGGAAAAAATAAGCGAAATCAGCGCAAAGATCCGCACGATCATTGAAAGAATTCCCATTTCTCAAGATATAGAAGGGGAGATCACATATTATCTCACAAAGCTTGGTGAAAAAGACGCCTATGCCGTACGTTCCAGCGCTACTGCGGAGGATCTTCCGACTGCATCCGAAAGCGGCCCATATTGGGTCGCTTTTTAGTTTGATAGATACGTATTACTATCATCATGTAAAAGTACCGATCTACATACTATTTTTATTATAATTATCTGTTTGGTATAAACAATAAAATTACTTTGTTTGAATTTAGCATATTTATATTGCGGTTTTATAACACAGTTAATTGATTTATAAATTAATCATATTACGCATCTCTGAATTGAAAACATCTGTCCTTGTAATAAACATACAATAATATTATTATTTAAAATTAACGCAAAGGTATTGTATTATTTGTCGAAATAATTATAATTAAGTTTACATTAATTTATTCCAAAGGGGGATATCAGGATGGCAGCAAAAGAAAAAACCACAAGTAAGTTAACTTTGTTACCATTAGTTTTAATGATTTTCACGTCCGTCTTTGGTTTCACGAATATGCCGAGATCCTTTTACTTAATGGGGTACGGTGCTATTCCCTGGTATCTACTGTCTGGAATTACTTTCTTTCTTCCGTATGCCTTTATGTTAGCGGAATATGGCGCCGCATTTAAAAACAAAAAGGGCGGAATCTATTCGTGGATGGAGGAATCAATTGGACCCAAGTACGCCTTTATAGGCACTTTTATGTGGTACGCTTCTTATGTAGTTTGGATGGTTAATGTAGCATCTGCGATCTGGATCCCCTTATCTAACTCTATCTTCGGTAAAGATACAACTTCAACGTGGACTCTATTCGGTTTAAGTTCTACACAAACTTTAGGTTTATTAGGAATGGTCTGGATTATTCTTGTTACTTTTATTGCGTCCAGAGGGTTGGACAAAATTACTAAGGTAACATCTATCGGCGGTACAGCTGTCGCCTTGCTAAATATTGTTCTTTTAGTGGGTGCGTTATTTGTTCTTGCAGCAAATCACGGTCATTTTGCACAACCTATTCTTTCTGCTCAGTCCTTTATAAAATCACCGAACCACTCATACGGAACTCCAATAGCAATGCTCTCCTTTATTGTTTTTGCATTATTTGCCTATGGAGGAATTGAAGCTGTAGGAGGATTAGTAGACCGGACGGAAAAAGCTGAAGTAGTATTTCCTAAAGCGGTTACCATCTCTGCCATAATTATTGCCGTTGCATATTCATTAGGCATCTTCTTAATAGGTATTTTTATTAATTGGAATCATGTACTAGCTTCGAATAATGTTAATATGGCCAATGTTGCCTATATTGTAATGCAAAATCTAGGCTATCAGGTCGGTCATGGTTTAGGCCTAAATGAGGTATCTGCTCTAACACTTGGTGCCTGGGTCGCTCGTCTTGTAGGGTTATCCATGTTTCTGGCCTTGACCGGAGCGTTTTTCACATTGATTTATGCTCCCTTAAAGCAAATGATTGAAGGGACACCTGCCGAATTATGGCCTGGGAAAATGAGTGAAGTAAAGAATGGTATGCCTTTAAACGCAATGTGGATTCAGTGCCTCGTTGTCATTGTCATGATCTTTATTGTATCGTTTGGCGGACAGGCAGCATCAGCTTTCTTTAATAAATTGGTATTGATGACAAATGTAGCCATGACAATCCCCTGCATGTTCATTTCGGGAGCCTATGCAGCCTTTAAGAAAAAGACTGATATTGCGAAACCCTTTGTAGTTTTTAAAAGCTACAAATCTGCATTGTTAGTAACAATTATTGTGACTTTTACAGTCGGTTTTGCTAATTTCTTTACGATTATTCAACCGGCTACTCAAGGGGATCTGCAATCAACGATTTGGATGATTTCAGGGCCAGTATTCTTCACAGTCGTAGCATTTTGGATGTATCACAGATACGAAAAGAAGAAAAAGATTCATCAACCGCTTACGAAATATGCCGCTAAGTAAATCTATTTTGCTAAATGCAAAATAAGAATAAATAGACAAATATAAACTGCCGAAGCGTTACGCAAACACTTCGGCAGTTTTGAATTGGCAGCATATTTCGGGGAATGCGAAAAAATCGCGAACTGAAAAAATCGCGAACTGAATGAAAGGATTCCTTGTTTCCGAACATACACTTCCCATCATATTTTATAGGGGAGGTGGGATAAATGACAGTTGAACTACAGCCAACAGGTCCAGTTACTAGTTGCTTTACACGTGTTACAAGTGTCGAAGAGTATTTAAATGCCGTAGATAAGGCATTTGCTAAAATCTGTCCCATGACTGGGAGATGTGAACTATGGTACCGTGGTCAAAACGAATTAAATCAACCAACAAAACCAGTTCGATGGGACCTAATTCCCAGCATCGCTCGAAGTCCGCGCAATCCCCTTATGGAGATTATCTATCTGTCGAAGTTTAAATCCTATGCTATTCCTTTTGTACAAGAATTACCCTCTTTTCCAATTCCGAATGGTCAGGCTGCTTATTGGCACTGGCTCTTTATGATGCAGCATTATGGAGTTCCAACCCGAATTATGGATTGGAGTCGCGATGCCCTGACTGGTCTTTTCTTTGCTTTGGATGGGCGGAGTTCAAATGATGGTAGACCAGATGCCGCAGTTTGGATTCTAAACCCTGTTCGTCTCAATGAAGCATTTTCCTTCCATAGTTTCGTTAAGCCGGGCTATATACCTAATGTGGATGAAGAAATTGTTGACCTCTACTTTGGTCCGAATGCCAAAATCCTTGAAAGTAAAAAACCCGCCGCAGTTATTGGCCCTTTAAATAACCCCCACATTGTGGCGCAAAAAGGAGTTTTTACTGTATTTCCTCATGATAGGGAGGTTATCCCATTAAATCTTTTTGCAGATGCATCAAATTATTTAGTTGAGATCTGTGTTGCTGCTAACAGAGTTTCTGAAATCCTCACCGAACTCGAACATTATGGCGTGACTAGATTTACATTATATCCGGATATTACTCAAGTTAAAGATCAAATTAACTTGGAAGTACAAGAGGAAGGACAGTTGCCTTCAGCTACTGCTAGTTCGATTGTAAATGTTTCCAAAACAAGCGTGAATCTATCCATTTAACTGGGCGAAAAGGTTGAAAGAGAAGGCAGAAGGCAAACGTTTAAGTAAACGTTTAAGTAAATGTACTGTTCAGAATCAGTTTAGTACAGATTTTAGGGAGTGGGGGGGAGAGTATGTTGAATTTTCCGACTACAATTTATTACAAAAAGTCCTCCTATTCACAAGCCTATTTTGAATTTGAATATTTAAATGCTTACTAGCTGAACGGTAAGGCCTAGGCTATATAAATGTGGTTATCGTGGTTGCTGCTAAACGTAGAATGGCTGAGAAACAGGATTGAGAATATCAATCAGTAAAATTAAAATTATAATATATTATCAAATTCAAATCACTTCATATACCTCATTTAAATAGCTGTGGTGTGGATGTTTGTTTGAAGACGTTTGAATAAAATAAGACGATGAATATTGTCCCAGTATTTCACTTAAAATTTTCTGAATGAAATACTGGGGCTAGAATCTGATTTATCTAGATAGCTAGGTAGAAGGAACAATTACAAAATTAATCCATACTAAAACAAATGCAATCATAGGCAAATGTAAATATTAATTTGAGTCCTATAATAGATATTATGTAAAGTAGAACATAATTTACCGCAGGGGGGTAATACTATTAATAGCCTGAAAAGCTTCGATGTGGAATTATTAACCAACTTGTCCGCATCTGCGACTTTTCAGGCTATAAGTGCTTAATCAATTACGAGAATTCATATTAAACATTTTGGTTAAACATTTTGGTTAAATTCAATTAACAACTCTAACTTATTCATCTGCTAGGTTAATCGTCGAGTTTGGAATTTACTAGCCCAGTAAACCCTTTTACAAGGGTTTACGATAACAGCGACTAAAAAACTAGCCTTTAGAATGCCCTGTAAGGCTTTAGAAACCAATACCTAGTATGATTGGACTAATCTGAGTAAACTATGGCCACAGGAGCTTATATAAAGCCTTGAATATAGTCTGTAACTATAAATCAGTTTTCAGCACTAAAATCAGAACTCTATAAGATTCGATTGATGTTGACTAAACGAATTGCGTTTTCAATAGTTATTTGATCTATGAATTAACTCATTAGAGATATTGACCTAACCACATGCGTAATTAGCCTCTATCAACTATGCGTTAAATATCAATTTAATGAATAGTTTCCTTGCGTTTATTTTCTATACGATTAATTTAAATGAACTAATGAATATTATCCCTAGTATTTAATTAAGAAGATATGTATTTCTTTCTTCACTGAGCATAGTACCACGGCTTCGAACATTTTAGTTCATAACTTATTCTACAATTCTCGCTAATTACCTTCGTTTAGAATATTATTTTACACAGTCTGTCCTAATGATGTTCACTTTTCCCTATACAATCTCCCTCCCCACGACCCCCACCTCAAACATCAACTTCACTCTAGCCTTCTCAACCTCATCGTTCTCCATCCTCTGCCTATACTTCTGCAATCTTTCAATTTCAACCGTCAAACTCGAATATTTCTGACTATTCCGAACCGTATTCATCAATTCTTGCTGAAGTTCCGCCATCTTTGCATCGATATCTTGAACTGCATAAGTTCGCTTTCAGTGACGAAATTTAAACGTCTTTTAAAATCTTGCTCTTGCCCTGATGTCCAATACTGCATGACTCATGATATAATATTCGTTAACCTGTACTAGGCTCTGGAAAGGATCAATGAAAGAAATGCTTAACTTGTCAAACTACATCATAATTGCTCTGGCCTCTCTGTCAGCCGGCGCAGTGAATTCTATTGCCGGCGGTGGCACCTTGATTACATTTCCGGTGCTCACAGCCCTGGGGATACCAGCCGTCGCGGCCAATATCACCAACACCGTGGCTTTATGTCCCGGTTATCTAGGAGGAAGTCTTTCGCAGGGTAAGGATCTGTTGAACCAAAAGAAACGTTTATGGCTGTACATCCCGGCGGCAATAGTTGGCGGTTTACTGGGCGGTATTCTCCTTAAAGTCACCCCAGAAGTCCTTTTCCGTGAGTTGGTGCCCTATTTGATTCTACTCGCCACAGCGTTGCTAGTCTTTCAGCCTATAGTCCGGTCCTACTTGACAAGAAGAATCAAGACCGCCGGTGCTCAACCGGGATCAGATATATGGGGTGTTGTCCCAGTGGGAATAGCGGCTATTTACGGCGGCTACTTCGGCGCCGGGTTAAGTATTATTGTACTTGCTGTATTAGGCATTACCATTGATGACTCGTTGACCCAACTTAATGCATTGAAGCAAACCATTGCTTTAATTACTAATTTAACCGCGGGGCTCTTTTTCCTGTTTTCTGGAATGGTAGTGTGGCCGGTGGCGTTGGTGATGGCAATTGGATCACTACTTGGCGGCGCGCTCGGAGGGAAATTGGCCGGCCATGTGCAGCCAAATGTTTTGCGCTGGATCGTAGTGGTTTTAGGCTTGATAGTGGCAACTCTATATTTTATCCGCTAGACGGAGGATGATTGTTCATCCCAGCGTGAAATATCAAATCTATTAGCATGACGACTTATCAAAATCTCCTTGCCATCCATTTATTTTATAATAATTACGGACTGTGGCGGCGCGGCTCTCCTGGAATGCTATTATTTTCGCATATTCCTGAGGCTGAATTAGACCTAGCCACTAAGTTCTTAATTTCCCTCTCGGTTGCCAAATTTCTTCCAGATACCTCGCTCCATAACGTAATTTCCGATACATTTTGGGCTTGATGTGGCGGTGCAAACTTTCCCGGTAAAGTATTGAATTCTGTTTCAAAGTCTTGGAAAGTGAGGACTATAGTGAGCGCCTTTGGATAGGTGGAAACATCTATTTCAGGGTACCATTATAGCCAACGCTTCCGGCGGCACTCCCCTACTTCCACTACCGGCGAACATTATAACGGCGGCTATTTCTTCTTGAGGTTAGCGGGCGTAGCTGGCGGAGATACATAATGAAAGCCTTGAGGTACATGATGTTGTACGACTCAAGGCTTTTTTTGCATCCATGAGAGAAATCACCATTCAGACCAGACCTTCACCAATATTGGTATGTCTTTTTGTGCCTGACATTCCATAAGGTGTCTTTAAGGTTTTCAAAATAATGTCATGGTGGGGTGTTATAGTAAAATAGTCCTCTGATGAAACGGTGTCATAAAATTATGTGACAAATGAATATCAACATCACTTTCTTTATTCCGCCTTTGGATTGGATAGCCTATATACAAATGGGATAACGCCATATTCTAAAAAACAAATCTACTTAATAAACCTTTTAACGCGGTAGTTATTTGGTTTTCTGCGCTTTTAGTAAGTAATTAGCTTCATAATCCATGGCCACGCCATATTCGTTCAATACCTTGCCTTGGTGATGCTTTCCATCAGTTAAAAGGTCAACAATGATCTTGCCACCTTGCGGAAGAGTCTTCATGAATGGTCCTGTCGTATTTCCGTTCAAGTCAGTAGTAACCCCGCCCGGCATCACACCAAATATTTCAACTGAGATATTATTTTTTGTATAGTACGCGCCAAAGGCCGCAATCATTGAGTTTAATGACGCTTTACTAGTCATATAAGCGAAAGGTGCAAAGAAATCATTGGCAACTGTTGGGATGCTCAAATTCAAGATACGCCCATTATTAGCCGCTAATATGGGTGTAAAGGCTTTAATCATTTCAAAGTTACCAAAGAAATTTACATCAAAAACTTCCCGCAATTCATCGGAAGTAAAATCTAAAGCACTCTTATGCATGTCACCGGGGATGCCGGCATTGTTAATCAAAACATTCAAGTCAGCATGATTGGCTTTAATATATTTCGCAGCAGCATGAATAGTTGACACGTCATTCAAATCTACTTTGATCCATTCCGCATTGACTCCACCTGCCTTAAGTTCCTCCACAGCTGCTAAGCCACGTTCTTCACTACGTGCTCCCAATAAGATTGACCAACCTTGTTGACCTAATTGGCGGGCAGTTTCAAAACCAATCCCTTTATTCGCTCCAGAAATTAATACTTTGTTTGTCATAATATCTCTCCTTTGTTTTCACGATTCCGGCTATTTATTAGTGGCGCTTATGTAACCGGCTGTTGAAACATAATACTTTTACCTCAACTTCCTTTACGAATATAAATTATCTGTTCTGTGCGTACTTCAGAGGGCTTTGGATTAGCACAAAGTCCGGGCACTGAGGTTGAGCCGATGTGCTCCACCAGCAATGCCTTGCCACCAAGTGCGGAAATGATTCGCTTAGCTTCCCGTTCGAATAGATGAGGCCAATGTGTGACGTACTCAACGAGGTTGATGGCTGCATTGTGTGGTTTTAGCTTTCCCGCAGTGACCTCCTGAAGGTCATCATCGTTCTAGCTGAAGAGTAGTATTGGACCTTTATTGATGGCATATACCCACTTCCTATTAACTTAACAGTATTTGTCTAAAGGGCAACTTTGCTCTTATTGTAAGTGATAATACATCTATTCCCTTTTTAGATAATGATATTGTAGAATTTCTGCCAATTCCACGGCTTCCACCTGTAACTAATGCAATTTTACTATTCTTGCTCATGAAAATCACTCCTTAAATTTTTTGTATAAATCACTTGAAAATATATTTCTTATGATTTATATTCATGTTAATACCTAGAGTTATATCGAGATCAAGCTTTTTTTAAATACATTTTAAAGGGGATTTATAATTGACATATTTAATAAAGGATGTATCAAAGATACTTGGGCTTTCTATATATACAATTCGTTTTTATGACAAGGAAGGACTTTTACCATTTGTCTCAAGAAATAAATCTGGAAATAGAGTGTTTACTGAATCAGATTTAGGTTTATTTAAGGTAATTTGTTGTTTAAAGAATTCAGGAATGCAAATTAAAGATATTAAAAAATATATTGATTTCTGTATGGTAGGTGCCAGTACTATAGATGCACGAAAAAAGTTACTTTTGGAACACCGTAAAGAAATTATGAAACAAATGAACGCTCTCAATAAAAATCTAGGAATAGTTGATTTTAAGATTGAAATGTATGAGGCTCCTAATGCCATAGAGATTATTAATGAGCAAAGAAGACAAGCTTATGAAGAAAAACGCCAGAATAACTTGTTGCAAACAGCTGCAGGTAGTTAAACACGGATAATATTGGGGTACAGCCGACATACGTACAAAAACCGACTACATTCTGGATTTGTTACCAGATTGTAGCCGGTTTTTGTTCATTAGTAGTTGATGAATAAGATTATAATTTTTCTAATTCTCCATAGCATATCCTAATCATATTTAAGCACAGCAATCTCTGAATGATTTTTTATGGTTTCTTTATTAAATTCCAGTTCTGCATACTCTTTTGCCCTCAGCCCTGAAGCAGAGATGAATTTATCAACATCGGCAAATATTAAGCCCATTTCTCCTAATGCTTTCGTTCTGTAGTGCATAGGTATGACCATTATGGGGTTTAACTGCTTCACTACTTTAACAGCATCAAAGGCATCTATTGTAGCTTCCCCACCAACAGGCAGAAGTAATATGTCTACATTTCCTACTTCATACACCTGCTCAGGATTTAGAACATGTCCAAGGTCACCACAGTGGCAAACATTTATTTCGTCAATTTTGAAGTTCTATATAGTATTTTTCCCCCTCTTTTCTCCTAAGGTTTTATCATGAAAGGTTTCCACACCTTTTATCTGTATGCCATGTTCTAAGAAAACCCCTGGCTCATTTATGTGTATAAATCTCCCCTTGACTGCATTTGTATAATTATGATCACTGTGCTCAAGTCCAAAAATTTGACCGGTCAGGGCATTCGGTAAGATGATGTAGATAAAGCGGTAAAATCGGCGCTACTTCGCTCATTCCGACAGCTGCGATGAAAACTCCGATCCAGCACGCAAACAAATTTTTTTTCCAAACAGGCATATTTTTCTTCCTTCTAATAAAACAGTTCTAATTCGCACCTTCATTTTCTATTTTATTAGGCAGGATAAGTTAAAACCATACACAATTTTAAAGCCCATACACATTCTTGCTGTAGAATTCCGATGGACTAATTCCTTCTATTCTCTTAAATATCCTGCTGATATACATTTTAGTGATCTGCAACAGTATGAAGGAAGCATTCGACAATAAAGTACCGGTTGTTTTCCAGACACTAAAGTCTTACATTCCAGTCGATCAGCGTATTGTCTATCACTCCGGTATTGTGGCGTTCGTTGACGAAATTCTCTATAAAACGTTGTTTGATTCACAATGCGGAACTTTTCCCAAGTTTATTGAGGAGAATAATTTTTATGTAGGGATCAGTCGGAAATTTTCCGCTCTGTCGGAAGCGGAACTCTCACTGCGCTTGTTTTGACGATTGCGTCATGACTATCATTTCCAATCTGATATCCGATAAGTATGATCCCATCGACATTTGCCATCCTGCTGTTATATTTCTGATGAATTATGATAACGAAAACGGCTCTTCGCTTCTTAACACATTGAAACAATATATATATTTCACATCAGCGCCGGCTGAGGCCGCACGGGTGCTGAATATCCACCGGAACACATTGTTCTACCGCATTGGGAAAATAAAAGAGCTAACGGGAATTAAGCTTGATAACGGCGACGAAATATGTCAGATTTACATGTCTGTAAGACTGCTGGAGATCATGAGGGTAATCCCTGAGATTACCTGAGTAAATGATGGCCCGGCGCACGGATGGGCCTTTTCCCATGATTCACAGCCGCTGCGCACGTACATTCGGCTGGCGCAGTTCAATCCTATGCCTCCCATACTGCTCTCATCTCCTGATCATCACAATGGTATAAACCTGTTCGTTGTATTTAACCTTCACCAATCCCCAAAAAGAGGCAATCGCCCAAAGGATGACTGCCCCCTCAAAATACATAAACGAAAAATCTCATATCAATTATTAACACTGTTCCCTCGAACGTTGGTTGAAAATATTGCGCCTGTTTCTGATTCAATTCCGAAAATTAAATCAAAAGTAAGGCTTGGGTTATTTAAACTGACCTGGCAGAAGGCGCAGCAATTCTAATGAATGTGCATAATCTAAACGGAGTAACCCGAGCAATTTAGCTTCCACTTGATTTCTACCGATCATTGCTAAGGAATTGACTTTTTATGTATTATTTCAACATTATTTACTTAATTTAACTGTAAGGAGGATACACCTTCCCCTACCCCATAATTAGCTTTCTTATTTAACTATTATTTCTCTTCTTTCTACTTCAGTTCAACATCAAACTTATAATCGTTCTGCAATACGTAGTCATGACCGGGAATAATGACTTTAGCAACATCTTGAGGCCGATCTGTCTTAAACTCATAAGTGCCTTGGCCGGTTTCATAGTCCATGGGAGTACCTCTGAGCGTCAATCCCGTTTCTTCAATTTTATGGCCCGCTTTATCTTCAAACCAAAAGTTGGCAACGGCTCTAGATTCAGTAAGCCCGCTTATTGTGTAATGCATAATAAATGTTCCTTGACCGCGCTCAACGTCGGAGATCTTGATTTCTTGATCCTGTATTTTGATTGTAACAGGCAACTTTGAAATATCTGCTGAGTATTCTTTTTCCTTATTGCTTTCCAGCTTACCATATAACGACGTATAAGGGATTACCGTGAGTTTTTTTGTATCACTAGGTATTCTTAACAAATTGATAACCGTATTGAATTTCCCATCACCAGCATAAGAATCCTCGTACACTATATTCTTATAGTTCAGGCAATTACCTTTGTTATCAAGAATAAAAAATCCTTTAAAAGGACTGCCAGGCTGCAAATCTTTTATATTATATTTACCATGCAAGTTAATGCTACTGTTAAGAGCGCTTTGGATGATTTTAATGGAGTTAACCTCACCATTCTTAAGTTTATGCATAACATTGGACTCTGTAATCTGGGCGGGGGTATAAATATCATGCACAGTAAGACCCGTTTCTATCTGCCAATTTCCATTCACCATTGTACTAGACTTGCCATCCAGTATATTAAGATTACCAAACCCTAACGCCAGAGTATAATTGTCCTGAAGTTTTGTCTCAGGTTTTCCAAAATAGAACGACGCATAACCCTGATAGTCATCCATGTCCTTTTTTAATAAATAGTAATCCCCGGTCGAGGCAAAGTTTCTCCCCAAAGGAGACCCGACATTAGGATTTTGAAAGAACGGAAAAAGGCCCTCCGGATCAATGTCAAAGCCCCCAAATCCCCCAGGCTTACTCACACTGAAGCCGACAATGAGGGTAGTTCCATCAAAAGCTAAATCATTAACTGTAAAGGTTATTCCCTTATCAGTTACTTTTCTATTTACAACTGTTCTTTTAATACTGTTTGTAGTATTTCCTTGCTGCTTATCTGAGATATCTACCTTTACTGTTTCATAACTTTTTGCAGCCGCTGGATTAATCGTTTTTAAAATCGAATTTATTATCGGTAAGTTCTGACCGAAAGCAGCTAATGCGCTTAGGCTACTGATAACTATACACGCTGCCAGAATAATTAAAGACTTTTTAGTTAACCTTCGATTTCTTTTCCTCGGTTCAAGATTTTGCAAAGTTTCGTTAATCCTGTCATTAACATATTCCGGAACAACAGAAGGAATCTCTAGTTTTGACCTCAATTCGTTCCGTTCAAAACTATCTTTCATCATTATCTTCTCCTTTTCCGGCCATCAATTCTAAAATTTTGCTTCTAGCCTTGGATAGACGTGATTTTACAGTACCTTGCGGGATATTTAGTATTATAGCAATCTCATTGACGCTAAAATCTTCGTAATAATATAAGACCGTAACTTGCTTAAGACTAAGATCAAGCATCTTAATACAATTACTAGTAACGCTATCTGAGGGATAATTATCCCAAACAGCCTGTTCACTTATTTTTTCAAAAGGAATAGTTTTATTGGACTTTCTTAAATTCTTTTTGCATTCGTTAATGAGAATACGGACTAGCCAAGTTTTAAAATACTCATCTCTTTTAAGAGAACCAATATTAGTATAGGCTGAAATGATGGTTTCCTGTATTGCATCAGCAACATCGTAATCAGATTCTAAAATTCCTTTGGCAACCTTATAAAGTGTTAGCTTGTGACAATCTATGAGAGTAGCAAATGCTGCTTTATTCCCTGCTTTTGCAAGTCTAACATCATCCGTGTTTTTGCAAAACTCTACCCTAGCGCTTTCCATCATCAACCTCCAATATTTTGTTACATTGTAACATGTTACATATATTAGAGTAATTAATTTTGGTAATGGTTCATATAAAAATGTATTTTTCAATTTATTTCTATTAAACCTGAAGCTTTAATAGATATTATCCGAAGAGTCTATTCAAAGTGGTTCCCAGCTACAGGATATCATCAAGATTGTTGCGCACCCAGGCTTGAGGTTTACCCCGAAGGTGATAAAAACTCTCCCGATTATAGATGTGAGTATTGGGTTCCGATTAAGTAGTAAAAGAGATGAAGGCAAAGACAAGTATGGCTATTATGTTAGAACCAACTTAAAATAATTAACCGTACTTGTCTTAGTTTAGGAAAAACATAGTTTCAAATGATAATTCTATTGATGTATGAATCAGTATAATATTTCTTTCTGTACGGTATGAAGCTGGGTGTTCGTCCTGGGAAGACTCTCTTTGACAATAGCCCATATAATTTAAATTAGAATCAAATGGCCACAATAATTAAACCGTATAATATTCCATATTACGGTAACTACAAAACAAATATTAGGAGCATTCCTGTATTTAGAAAAAAATGAGCTTTGTTAAAAAGGAGACCTCACGTTACAATTTGAAAGGACTGTTGGCCAACAGAATCCAATCAAAATAACGGAGGTCATCCCAAATGAA